>CAIWGR010000232.1 GCA_903912275.1 uncultured delta proteobacterium | reverse complement strand
CTGGTGTTCAACCTGGCCTAGCCGGCCAGCGTCATCCACTGTGCGAGCCGCGGCCCGACGAGCCGTGGCGCATGGCGCAGCGCATCCAGATCCTTGGAGCCTGTGAGCAGCATGACTGCTCTGAGCAGGTCCAGCATCTCCTCGACTACCTCTGTGGCACCGCCTTCGGGTTTCTCCCAGACCGACTTGAGGAAGGGGAGCGCTGCGCCGCCGAGCGTCGCGCCCAGGGCCAGCGCACGGGCGACATCGTAGCCTGAGCGGATGCCACCGGAGGCGATAACCTCCATGCCGGCCTGGGCTCCAAAGTGGACACTCGCAGCTGTGGGGATGCCCCAGTCCCAGAGCGCTTCGCCGACAAGGCGGCGACGGGGCGAAGCACGATGCGCCTCGACGCCGACCCAGGTGGTGCCACCGGCGCCGGAGACATCAATCCGGGTCACGCCTGCGGCCTTCAGGCGGGCGATCAGCTGAGGCGACATGCCGCAGCCCGTCTCCTTCACGATGACCGGTCGGCCGAGTTCGGCGTTGAGGCGGGCGATGGCATCGAGGCAGCCGCGGAAGTCGCGGTCGCCATCGTCTTGAATCATCTCCTGCGCAGGGTTGAGGTGGATGCAGAGCGCGTCTGCATCGATGGCGCCGACGAGGTCCTGCATTTCAGCGGTGGAGCTCGAGGCGGCCTGCACGGCTCCGATGTTGCCGAGCAGGAGGGTGGTGGGTGCGACATCGCGCACCGCGTAGGTGCTGAGCGATGCAGGGTCGCGGAGCATGGCCCGCTGCGAGCCGACGCCGAAGCCGATGCCAAACCGCTCCGCCGTGGCAGCGAGGCGGCGGTTGATATCGCGTGCACGGTCCGCGCCTCCGGTCATCCCCGTGATGAGGAGCGGGGCACGGAGCCGCTTGCCGGCATAGGCGCAGCTGAGGTCGATCGCGCTGTGTTCGACCTCCGGAAGGCTGTTGTGGAGCAGGTTGATTTCGTCGAGCAGCGTCGAATTCTCACGAGCCTCGACCTCCGCGGTGGCGCAGAGGGTGAGGTGGTCGAGTTTGCGCTGCGAGAGCGAAGGGTCGTTGGTGGCAGACATGGTTCCCGTAGAGCAGGGGGCCCCTCTTGGATGCAAGGAGTTTGAGGAAGACGCAAGTTGCTGTCACCGGAGCAAGTTCGTTGCTCCGACCGGCGGCTTGGCCTATGAGGCGGATGACCTTCTGCAGCGTGCACGCCATGGCCTCACAGACCTTCACCTTTCCGCTCCCGCGCTCCGAACGGGTTATCTTGCTCGCCTCGTGGCTGGTGGGGTTGGCGTTGCCGGGAATGTGGGTGCGGTTGGTTCTCCGAAAGGCCCATGTTGTGTTCCGCGAACTGCCTCATGTGTTTGCGGGTTCGGTGAAGTTGCAGGTCATCGCGGCGCTTGCGGTGGTGCTCTACGCAGCGGCCGCCTTCGTGGCTGTCTGGTATGTCCGGGTTGCGCGCGGGACGCTGCTGACCGTGACCGATGAGGGCTTCACCTGGTTTGTGCCCGGCGCGCCGCTTTCGGGCGGTGGAGAGCAGAAGGTCTCGGTCGTCTGGTCGGAGGTGCGCCGGCTTCGGCTGCGCACGCTCCGGAGCTACCGCTACCAGACGGTTGCACTGACGGTGGAGACCGATCAGGGAACCGTGGACCTGGATCTGCTCCGGCTGCGAGGCGATGGTCTGATGGCGCGCAAGCGGCGCGAAGGCGTCGGAGCGTTTGCTACACACCTGATCGTGGAGCGTTTTGCCGAGGCCACGGGCCTTGCGGTGGAGCGGGGGGCTTGATGCTGCGAGCGACTGGAGCGGGGGCAGGTCGGGTCTGGGTGGCGTTGACGCTGCTCGCAAGCGGTTGTGCGGGTGCCGGCGCCCAGGCGCGGGTCTCCCGCCCTGTGAGCCGCGAGGTGCGTGATGCCTACGCGACGCTGTGCGACGGCGTGGCGAGCAAGGTGCCGGAGGTGCGCGTTCAGGCGGCCGTTGCGCGTGCCAACTGGGTGCTGGACGCGACGCTCGCGAACGCGCTTGAGGTCGATGATTGCGGCGTTGTTGGCGTTGCGACAGCGGACTGGCTGCGCGGTCTGAGGCTCGCGTCGATCGAGGCCGCAGCCGCGCAGGTGGATGCCGACTTTGTGATTGCCGGCGAGCCAGAGAAGGCGGGCAGGGCGGCTGCGCTGCTTCGCGCCGCGGGCAGTGGCTGCACGGTTGAGGTCGCCCCTGCCGACGGTGGAACCGTGGACGGCTGGCGGAGCGAACGGGAGGCTGCTGTGTTGCTGGCGCGGTTGGATTGGGCGCAGCTGCCCGCGGCGGTCCGGGCTGCGGGCGGGCCGCTGCTTGCGAGGCTGTCGGCGCTGACGGGCAGCGTGGCGGGGAGTGCGAGCCAGTCGCTGCTGCCCTTGGCGTCGAAGGCTGCCGTGGAGCGGCACCGCGCCGATCTCTCTCGGGTTGCCTCGGTTGTCGCGCCCGCGATGGACCTCGCGGACACAACCCTGCAACTGCCCGTCATGCTGGTCCCCGGCGCGGGCGAAGCACCGCCCGCGGAGACGATGCGGCTGCGCACCGTTGCCGTTCGGAGCACCGGCGTTCAGGTGGCGCTGGCGCAGGTTCAGGTGGCCTGTGACGCGGTGGGCGGGACCTGCCGCGCCGATGAACAGCTCGGCTTTGCCTGGCCCGGCCGCTGGACCACCCATTTTGAGGGCGAGGGAGCGATCTCACCCGACGCCATTGAAGGCGACGGCGTGCCGGCGCTGACCGCTGCCATGGAGGAGTTGGACCGCGCTGTCTCGACGGCCCCGTGGGCGACCGTGGAGCAGCAGCGGGGGCCTGGCGGCGTGCTCGAAGGGGTGAGCGTCGTTGCCGATGGCAACCTCTACTATGGCTCGTTCCAGCCCATCGTGCGGACCCTGCTGGAGGGCGGCTGGGCGCCGGTGGTCCTGCATACGCTGACAGGCAAAGAGGGGCGGCTCTCTGCTGCGCCGATCCGCTTTGTCGAGAAGGCGCCGGAGGGCACCGGTCGCATTCTGATTCGCACCGACGGCTACATCATCGAACCGGCGCTGGGCACCGACGCCAAGAGCGAGATGATTCCCTGGACCGCTCCCGGCTCTCTGCTCCGCGTCTACCGCTTCTTCGAGGGCGGTAGAACGGGAGCTGCGGCCCGCCAGCCATGGGTCATCCAGGTGGACGACGCAGCCACCGATGTGGGCATCCTCGTGCACCTCGTTTCGGCGATTTCCTACCTCCGCACACTCGACCGCGATGGCGGGCGCGACCGCTCGTTGCTGGAGGCGCCGCTGGTGGTCCACGACGGTCTGCCCGAGCCGCTCTGGCCCGGTGGGTTCGTCATCGAGTTATAGGCCGAGCCAGCGCTTGCGGAGTGCGGCGGCCTCTTCGGTGGGCGCCTCGAAGGGTGCGATGGCGACGGTCGCGCCGGCCGGCGGACCGAGCTTGAGTTCGGTTTCCACCAAGCGGTCGCGACGGAAGAGGTGCAGCGGTAGACTGCTTCCTACCGGCTGCGCCGCGAGCCACTCCTTGGTGCCATCTGCGAGCAGCCGGCGGCCGCCCACCGCCAGGAGCAGGTCCTGCGGGTAGATGTTGCCGCCTGCGTTGGCGCCGAGGCTGTGCACCTGGGTCACGCGCCAGCCTTCGCTCGTTGCGGTGGTCTCGAGGCCGGTGTGGCTTCCTGCCGGCTGCGTGATGCGGAGCTCCACGCCGTGGCCGGCGAGCAGTGCCTCGAAGGGCGGGTCTTCGGTGCCGTAGACCCAGGCTGCGATCTCTGCGGAGAGGTCGAGGCCGGTTGCGGTTCGGAGGTCTTGGACGACATCGGCCTCATCGAAGGCCGCGCCCGTCTCGCAGAAGCGGTTCCAGTAGAGGGCGAGGAGGTCGTCGAGTCGCCTGCTGCCGCCGGTTGCGGCGCGGATGGAGAGGTCGAGGGCCAGCGCGACCATCGCTCCCTTGAGGTAGTAGCTGATGGTGCGGTTGTTGATGTTCTCGTCGGGCCGGTAGAGGCGGGTCCATGCGTCGAAACTGGCCAGTGCGACGCTCTGCTCGAAGCGGCCCGGGATGGCGAGGAAGCGCTGCAGATCCTGCTCGAGGAACTTGAGCCAATGTGCGGGCGTGAAGCGTTCGGCGCGCAGGGCGTTGAGGTTGTCGAAGTAGGAGGTCACGCCCTCCGAGATCCAGAGGCCTGTTGTGTGGTTTTCGGCGAGGTAGTCGAAAGGACCAAGGGCCTTGGGCCGGATGCGCTTCACGTTCCAGACATGGAAGTGTTCGTGCGAGATGAGACCGAGAAGGTCGCGGTAGCTCTCTTCGTTTTCGAAGTTCTTCCAGATGGCGGCGAGGACAGTGCTGTCGAGGTGCTCGAGGCCGCCGCGCTGATCGGAGCTGATGTGGTAGATGAAGAGGTAGCGCTCGTAGGGGAGCGCGCCGCCAAACATCGCGGCGTTGGACGCAACGAGTGCACGGGTATCTTCGAGGAGGCGGGGCAGGTTGATGGTCGTCTGTTCGGCGGCCCAGAAGACGAGGTCGTGTGGCTTGCCGAGGATGTCGACGGAGGCGACGAGGTGGTCGGGGCCGAGCTCGACCGGGAGGTCTGCGAGGGTGTCGTAGTCGGCGACAGTGAAGTCGGCGACGTCGAGGCCGCGGCTGGTGAAGATGCGCCAACCCTGCGGCAGTTCGACGGAGAGCCGGTGTGGCTGAGCGGTTCGGCCTTCGACAAAGCAGAGCAGGTTGGTGCCTGTGAAGAAGGCGTGCGAGCCGTCAACATGGGGCGTGCGGACCGAGCGTTCGTGGCAGTAGGCGGTGTAGCGAACGACGACCTCGTCTGCGCCGTCGCAGGTGATGCGCCAGCTGCCCTTCGCGGTCTTTTCGATGGTCGCGCTGCCTGCGCCGATGGGCTCGATGGTGAGCTCGCTGAGGTAGCGGGAGAACTCTCGGACGAGGTAGCTACCGGGGGTCCAGACGGGGAGGTGGAGGCGCGTCTGGCGGTCGGGGTTGGCGATACGGAGCTCGACTGCGAGCGTGTGGTCGTGCGGATTGGGGACCGAGACGCGGTAGTGAATCATGGCGAGTGGGTGTCCTGGAGATGGGACCAGCGGGGCAGCGGCTGCAGCGAGCGGGCTAGGTAGGTGCGGAGCGGGTCGAGCTCCTTGCGGACCTTGGCGATGCAGCTCTGGATGTCGTCGAGGTTGGCGAGCACCTGCACGGCCGCGAGCGGGCTGCGGTAGGTGTGGTGATAGTCGGCGTAGACACGCTCGCTGAGGACCTGTTCGCGGATGAGCCGCTGCACGGGAAAGTAGAGGGCGTTGGCGTTGGCGCCAGGGGCAAAGGCGTCGAAGGAGAGGATGAAAGCGTTGCGGCTCTGGATCTCGCCGGCTTGGACGCACTGCCAGGCTGTCTCGCTTGCCACGTTGCTGACGACGCCGCCATCGGTGAGCCGGAAGAGCTGGCGGCTCTCCATGAGGCGCTGGGTGGCCCGCATGGAGGGGTGGGTGGGGTCGTGGATGTCGTAGTGGAGAATGCCGGGGACGGCGCAGGAGAAGCCGACCGCGTCGACGGCGTCGTAGTCGCGCACCTCTTCGTCGTGTCCGAAGGCAATCTTGGAGAGCATGCGCGGGTTCTGGACCATGCGCCGGATGGTCGAGAGCAGGAGCCAGCTCCTGCGCCGGAGCGCGAGCGGCGTGAGGAGGGTGCGGCTGCGCGTGATCTCCGATTCGACCTCGCCGAGCGCGACGCCAACGCCCGTTCGGAGGCCTGTGACGACCGGTCGGAGCGGGATGGGGAGCTCGGCCAGGGTGGGGAGGTCCTTGGCGAGCATGTTGCGGAAGATGTCGGTTGCGACCGCGCGGAGGTTGAGTTCGAAGGTGCCGGGAAAGCCGAAGCGGGAGACGCCGCTGTAGGGCGAGAAGAGGCGTCCGGCTTCGGAGGGGCGGGGGAGTGCCACGGCGACGGCGAGCGGGTCGTAGTGGCGCATGCTGGCGCGAAAGAGGCCGAGCATCGCGCCCATGCTGGAGCCGACGATCATCTTGGGGACGAGGCCAAGCTCGGAGAGGATGGCGAAGACACCGAGGTGGGGGTAGCCGGCGCCGCCGCCGCCGCCCAGGACGAGGACGAGCTGGCGGTGGCGGATTTCGTGTTCGAAGCGGGTCTCGGAGAGCTCTCCGACGTGGCGCTCGAGCAGGTGGGTTCGCACGTCACCGACGCGGCGCATGACCTCCGGGATGGCGCGGGCGAGGCCGGCCCAATCGATGGGGCGCTCGCCGGCTGCGTCGACGTGGTGTTCGAGCTGCTCGATGAGCCAGTGGCGGAAGGGGGCGATCTCTTCAAAGAGGTCGAGGGTGCGGTGCTCCGCCTTGATGCGCTCCATGCGGGCCAGTGCCAGCGCGTAGCGGAGCCGGTCGAGGTCGATGGCGCGGAAGCGGGTGTCGAGCTTGGTGTGCTCGAGCATGAGGAGGCGCTCCATGGTGCGGAGCGGTGCGACGCGGAGCGCGTGGATGTCGTGCGGGACAGTCATGCGAGCGCCTATAGCCCGACGTGGCGCTGACGCCAGAATCAGTGCGGGAGTGGGAGCGATTCGAGGAGGCGGGGCGCGATGGCCGCGGGGTCCTGATCGGTCTGCTCGAGCGAGCAGCCGATGCGGGAGAGTGCCTCG
>CAIWGR010000231.1 GCA_903912275.1 uncultured delta proteobacterium | reverse complement strand
CGGGGCCCGCCCCGACCGATTGACCGGAGAAATGCATGCGCCTTCAAACCCGTTGGACCCTCCTCCTGCTCCCGATGCTGGTCATCGGCTGCTCGGACGACAGCAAGAAGACTTCCACCGAGACCGACGCGACGGCGGACGGCTCGTCCGACACCTCCGCCGACACCGGTGGGAGCGGCGCCGACACCACAACCGATACGGGCGACAGTGACGGCTCCGCGCAGGCCTGCGCCCCGCGTGAACCTCAAGAAGGCGACGCCGCCAACCCCGACTGCGACCCGCTCAACGACGGCCACTGCGCGATGCCGTGGCCCTCGAATCTCTACCTTGCCGACGATGCCACGACGGCAACCGGCAAGCGCCTCACCTTCGGAGCGACCACACTGCCGAAGAACTTCCAGAACATCTACATCGACCCTGCGCCCTACTCCCGGCGCGACGGCTACAGCGTCGGCACGCCGCTGCTCGTGCACTTTGCCAACCTCGACACGACCGGCATGGCCGACGAGCGCGACCTGAGCGCCTCGCTCGCGGACGACGCGAAGGTACTCTGGTTCAAGGTCGCGTCGGATGGCACGCTGAGCCGCGTCCCCTACTTCGTCGAGCTTGATTCCCAAGACCCCGACCCGGCGAAGAAGACGCTCTTCGTGCGCCCGGGTGTCATCCTGGAAGAGGCGACCCACTATGTCGTCGCCTTCCGCAACCTGAACGACACCAACGGAGCGCCGATCGCGGCCTCTGCGGCCTTTGCTGCGCTTCGCGATGGCCGAATCGACTGCGACGACCGCGTCGCCGGACGCGCTGCCCACTTCGACGAGGCGGTCTTCGGGCCGCTCGAGGCTGCAGGCATCGACCGCGCTTCCCTCACGCTCGCCTGGGACTTCAACACCATGAGCGGCGAGAACATGCACGGCGACATCCTCCGGATGCGTGACGAGGTCCTCGCCTCCATCGATGCTGACCCTGCTGCAAGCGCCCTGACGGTAACGCAGATCACCGCCTACTCCGAGGCCGAGAACCCCTACATCGCCTTCGATATGCAGGGCACCTTCCTCATCCCGAACTACACCGAGGAGAAGACCTTCTACCAGGGTACCGATGGGGTCACGGGCTATGTCCTTCACCGCGACGCGAACGACCGGATCGTCGCCTCCGGCACCACCGAGATGCCGGTCTGGATCCGGGTTCCCCGCTCAGCGGTCGGCACGCCCGACCCCGCGAAGCCCAACCGGCTCGTGCAGTTCGGACACGGCCTCTTCGGCTCAGGTTCGGAGATCACCACCCCGACGATCGACAAGGTCGCCTTCGACCATCACCTCATCTACTTCTCGACAAGCTGGGCCGGCATGGCGGAGGAGGACTACGGTCGCGCCAACTTCATGGTCTTCGACCTCAACCGCTTTGTCTGGCTCACCGACCGGCTGCAGCAGGGCATCGTGAACTTCCTGGCGCTCGGCCGCCTGATGAAGACCCAGGCGCCCACCTTCGAGCCCTTCACCAGCCGCAACATCACCGTCGATAACAGCGAGATGTACTACTCGGGCATCTCGCAGGGCGGCATCCTCGGCGCCACCTACATGGCGCTGACGACGGACGTTGCACGCGGCCATGTGGGCGTTCCCGGGCAGAACTTCACCTCCTTCCTCCATCGCTCGGGGGCCTTCGACCAGTTCTTCGTCGCGCTCAAGGGAGCGCTCCGCACGCCCAACAATGTGGCCGTGGCCCTGTCGACCGTGCAGCTCCTCTGGGACTCGACCGACTCGGTCAGCCACTACCGCCACATCACCGCTGAGCCCTACCCCGGCACACCGGCCCACACCGTGCTCGCGGGCCCCGCCAAGGGCGACTACCTCGTCTCTCCGCTGACGATGGAGGTCGTGGCGCGGACCGATATCGGCTTCCCCATCATGGCGAACTACGACGACGAGCGCACGGTCTCTCTCGCCACCGAAGCACCCTACCCGCGCACCGGCAGCGGCACCGTCCTGTGGGACTTCGGCAACGAGTGGCCGACGCCCGGCAACCATCCCCCAGAGGTTGACGTCGTCAATGGCGACCCGCACGGAAAGCCCCGCGCCTTCGACCTCCACAACGAACAGATGGACACCTTCTTCCGCACAGGCCAGATTGTGGACCTCTGCGGGGGCGACGGCTGTCACCCCAACTAGTCAAACCTGCGCCGCGGCCCATCTCATGCAGACCACCCTCCCCACCGCCTTCTGTCCCGCCTGCAAGCGCGATGTCGTCTTGCACGCAGACCTAGACCCCTCGGGGGCGTGGTGCTACGGCTGTCTGCGCTGCGGCGGAGCTGTCGATCCCACCGAAAACCAGCGCCGGAATCGTTCTGCGAAGGCGCTTGTTGCCATGGGCTACGACATCGACGGCGAAGCAGCCGGCGGAGGTTGTTCTTCTGGCTCCTGCGGCTGCAGCAAATCCTGACCCCTTGTTTGAGAGAGCGACCATGATCTTTGAGGTATTTATCCCTGCAAGCGGTGACGGCGGGTACGACACCACCTACCAGATTGATGCAGACAACTGGCGCCGTGCGCTTGTCACGGGCATCCGCCAGACCGACCTGAACTTCACCGGCCTCGAGGGCTGCGCTGTGGAGATTGGCGAGGACGAGACCACCGTCATGCATCCGGGGCTCAAGCTCACCTTCCGCGTGAAGAAGCTCCCCGATGCCAAGGGCTCGGCCAAGGTCATTCAGGCTGCAGTCACCGGCGCCTTTGCTGCGATCCCCTCGCGGCCGCCCACCGACAAGCTGCAGATTCCGCAGGGTGGCAAGCCTGCCGGATTCAAGAACAAGAACACCGGCACCTTCCGCGCCATCGGCGCCGCCACGGGCCGCGCTCCGATCGAGCCGGCGCCGGTCCTGGACGGCGAGTCCGGCGGTCCGGTCCGCATCCTCTCCGAGTCCAATCGCCCCACCGGCTCGAAGCACGAAGTGCTCAAGCCCGACCTCTCCCCGGCCGCCACGTTCGATGAGAACGCCGCGCTCGAAGATGCCTTCCTCGAGCTGCCCGCACTTTTCGAGCGCAACATGGCCATCGAGGACGGCATCGACTTCATCGCCGACCTGACCGCGCGGCTTGTCCCCTCCGCCAACACCAGCATCTTCTTCGCCTCCGATGGCGGCGGCACCTTCTACTGCGCGCAGAGCCGCGGACAGGGCATCAAGAAGATGCTCGACCACACCGTCCCGATGGATCGCGGCCTTGCCGCACTCGCCGTCCAGGGCGGTCGCGTCATCAGCGTCTTGGAGCCCGCCAAGGATGTCCGGAACGCGGCGCCTCTGACGGAGCAGCTTGGCTTTGCGGAGCACTCGGTCCTGGTTGCCCCCATCCAGTCGGGCGAGCGCGCGTTCGGCGTCATCATCCTCGTCAACCGCGAGAAGCGCACCGATGGCTTCTCTAAGAGCGATGCCAACGTCGCGGCCTACATCGGCGGCGAGTTCGGCAAGTACATCGAGATCCAGCTCGACGCCGGCCCGCTCGAATAACGACTACGGAATGTGGGGCGCCGCCGGATAGCGGAGGCGCTCCGTACCGCAGAGCATCACCTCCGAAGCACGCGCGAGCTCCTCTGCTCGTGGCTCCGGCGCGATCCCGCAGCCCTCGTCCAAGACGACGGCTGTGAGGTCACCCCAGCGCTCAAGCCGGAAGCCGGAGCAGGTGGCACCGGCCGTCACGGTGCCGCCGTGCGCGCCTTCGCTGCTCGTCGGAGCACCGCCCGTCCACCAGGTTGCAAGCAGCGGTCCGAGCCGCGCAAAGCCCTCCGCATCCTCCTCGCTGTCCCATACCAGCAGCCAGGTCACCAGCTCCCGGTCGCTCCCGGCAAAGCGCCAGCCCGATAGCCGGTCACCGTCCCAGCCTGCTGCCGCCCGAGCGACCGCCGCCGGCGCCACCGACGCGCCGAGCCACTCGCCGAGGAGTGAGTGCACCATCCACTCGCCCATCACATCCACAGCGTAGCGCTCTGCCCCGGGCAGCGGGCTCGGATGCTCGAGCCAGGTGGGCTCGTCGCGCTCGAGGTAGCGCTCGGGATGGAGCACCTGCTCGGTCGATTGCGGCGGCGATGCGTAGAGCTCGGTCACAGCCGCCCATCCCTTCGCCTCCGCCACTGCGGTGACAAAGGAGAGCCCGCTTGCGTAGGGAAAGAGGATCGACTGCCAGATGGTCTCGGAGAGGCCGGCCGGCGCCGCCGCTGCCTGCATGGAGGCGCCCATCAGCTTATCGAGCAGCCGAGGAGAGGCGGAGAGCTCCCCCGACGGATACATCAGCATCGTGGCGAGCGCGTCTCCCTCGAGAAGCGCAGAGGTCGCGAGTCCGACATCCTGAACCCGGTCGCCATAGCCTCGCACGCGATCGATGCCGAAGTGCTGGTCCTGAAGTGCATGATGGAGTTCGTGGGACATGATGCCGACCTGCGTCGACTCGGGCATGTCGGAGAGGATGAAGAAGGTCTTGGCGCGGGGGTCGTAGAAGCCGGCGATCTCGTCCCCGAGCAGCTTGAGCATCACCTGCTCGTAGTGCTGCTCGGGTCGGAGCAGCCGCAGCCGGTGCAGGAGCCGATCGGCGGCCTCGAGCAGGTCGGGCGCAACCTCCTCACGGGTCATCTCCTCGAGGCGGTGACGGAGCCCGGCGCGGCCCTCCACGCGGCGCTCCACAGGGCGCAGGAGCGGCAGCCCGCGGAGCGCAGCGACCTCACGGGCGACCCGGTCGCTCATCGTCTGGAGCGCCTCCGTTTCCGTCGGCCCGGCCGTGCTCGTCTGGGCGGCAGCGGGCTCGGCCGAAATCATCAGCGCGGCGCACTGCAAACAGGCCGCTGCGCGCAGCCACAGTCCCTCTTCGATGCGTCGCTTCACCCTTCGCCTCCGATCGCCCAGTGCCGGATCTTTGCGGCGCCCGCCCCGCTATGCAAGAGCGGCTGCTCACTCCTTTGCACGAAGGGATCTTCCGCATGGATGCCTCGCTCCTCACCCCTGCCGTTCGACAGCTCATCGCCCTCGCCCTCGAAGAAGACCTTCACGGCGGCGACATCACGAGCGACGCCATCTTCGACCCCGACCAGACAGGCTCCGCAACCTTCCGCGCCAAGCAGGAGCTGGTCCTCGCCGGCTGCACCATCGCGGAGGCCGTCTTGCTTCAGGTCGACCCGCGACTGACCGTCACCTGGCTCGCGCAGGACGGCCAGCGGATCGGCACCGGAGCCTTTGGAACGGTCGCCGGCCCCGTGCGCGCCATCCTCCGCGGCGAGCGGGCGGCGCTCAACTTTCTGCGCAAGCTCTCGGGCGTGGCCACCACCACGGCAACCTTCGCGGCAGCGCTCCAAGGAAGCGGCACCAAGCTGCTCGACACCCGCAAGACCACGCCAGGCTTCCGCTCGCTCGAGAAGCATGCGGTCCGCATGGGCGGAGGCCACAACCACCGGCTCGACCTCTCGTCCGGCGCCATGCTCAAGAACAACCACATCGACGCCGCCGGTGGCATCGCCGCGGCTGTGGCCAGGGTCCGGGCGCGCGCACCCTTCCTCACCATGATTGAGGTCGAGGTCCGCAACGAAGAGGAGGCCGCCCAGGCCGTCGCAGCGGGCGCAGACGCCATGCTCCTCGACAACATGCCGCTCGAACAGCTCCGGCGCATCGCCGACACCTACCGCGGCCGCATCCGGCTCGAGGCTTCGGGCAATGTGACCCTCGCCACACTTCAGGCGCTCGGCACCGCCGGCCTCGACTATGTCTCGTCTGGCTGGCTGACCCACTCCTCGCCCGCTGCCGATATCAGCCTCACCATCGGCGGCAGCTACCCGCCTGCGGCGCTCCTCGAAACGATCGCCAGGCCATGACCGTGCCGCTGCCAACGGTCGAGTGCTGGGACGAGGTCGACAGCACCAACCGCATCGCGGCGGAGTGGCTCCGCGTGGGCTGCCTCCACGGACGGGCGCTCCGAGCCCGCAGGCAGACAGCCGGCCGCGGACGGCTCGGACGGAGCTGGATGGCATCGCCCGACTCGGGCCTCACCCTCTCGGTCGTGCTCGCCGGCCCGGAGTGGCTCGCGCTCGCGCCCCGCATTCCCCTCGCGGCCGGCGTCGCCTGTGCCGACCTCCTCCGTGCCCGATATGATCTGCCGGTTGGACTCAAGTGGCCCAACGACCTGGTCGTCGGCAGCCGAAAGTGCGGTGGCATCCTCTGCGAAGGGGTCACCACCGCCGGCCGCTTTGCCGGCGTCGTCATCGGCATCGGCATCAACATCAATGCAGACGAGGCCGCACTCGGAGAGGAGCTCGCTGGACGCGCCACCTCCCTCTTCCTCGAAACAGGCCGCAACGAAGCCGACCTCGACGGCCTCGCCTCATCCATCCGCGACGCCGTCGTCGCCGCCGCAGAGGCAGTCTCTACGAGCCCTGCCGAGCACCTCCTGGCGCGCTGGGCCGCGCTCGACTCCATCCGCGGCAGGCAGGTCTGGTTCGGAGAGGGCGACGGCGCAACGTCGGGCATCGCCGAGGGCATCGCGCCGGACGGCGGCCTCCTGGTGCAGACGGCAGACGGACTCCTCACCCTCCACGCCGGCGAAGTCACCACACAACCGCCTTCCGACCCTCGCTGAATCGCCACCGATTTGCTATCGGGCGCGACCCGCTCTCGTGGAGTCTACCTCAGCCATGCTGCTCGTCATCGATGTCGGAAATACCAACACAGTGCTCGGCCTCTACGAGGGCGAGACGCTCATGGACCACTGGCGCGTAGCGACGGACCGCAACCGGACCAGCGACGAGTATGCGGTCATGATGCGGCAGCTCTTCGAACTCCGCGGCCGCCACATCGGCGACGTCACGGGCTGCATCCTCTCCTGCGTCGTTCCGCCCATGCAGCCGGTCATGATGGCCATGGTCGAGCGCTACTTCGATGTGAAGCCGCTCGTCGTTGGCCCCGGCATCAAGACCGGCATGCCCATCCTCTACGAGAACCCGCGTGAAGTGGGCGCCGACCGCATCGTCAACGCCGTCGCAGCCTACGAGCGGACTGGCTGCGCAACCATCGTCGTCGATTTTGGCACGGCCACCACCTTCGACGCCGTCAGCACGGCAGGCGAGTATCTCGGCGGTGCCATCTGCCCCGGCATTATCATCTCTGCAGAGGCCCTCTTCGTGCGCGCCTCCAAGCTACCGCGGGTGGAGATCGTCTCGCCCGGCAAGGTCATCGCCCGCAACACCATCGCAAGCATGCAGGCCGGAATCATCTACGGCTACGTCGGACTGGTCGACGGCATGGCGGTCCGAATGAAGGCCGAGTACGGCGCGCCCATGAAGGTCATCGCGACGGGCGGGCTCG
>CAIWGR010000230.1 GCA_903912275.1 uncultured delta proteobacterium | reverse complement strand
GGTGAGGTTCTTGCCCGTCTGCTCCACGCTGACGGTGCGGCCCAGCGTGAGCTTGGTGACTGCGCCACCCGCCGTGAGGGTGAGCTTGACCGGCTTCGGCGAAGCGCCGTCGGAGATGCCAACCGCGCCGCTGCCCTCGGCGATGACACGGCTCTGGTCGACCAGCTGTGACGTGGTGAAGAGCGTCTCGATCTCAGAGACCACATTGGCCGCAGCTGTGAACTTGATGGGCGCCGTGATGTTCCAGCCCGTGGCCGACTTCTCGAGCACGATGGTCTCGCCTTCACGGGCAATCTCCACCTTGGTCAGCCCCTCGAGCTTGGGCATCTGCCAGGACTGCGCCTGCTCGCGACCGGCACGCTTGGACTTGAGGAGGAGGTGGGCGCCGAAGAGCACGGCGAAGAGAGCAAAGACGATGATGATTTTTTTGTTCATGAGCTTCACGCGAGGTCGAGTGAGGTAAGGATCAGGCAGCCTTCTTGAACCGGGCGGCGAGCGCGGCACGGCGCCCCTTGCGGAGCTGCCAGGCCACCAGGCCGGCCAGGCTGAAGAGGATCGGAATGCCGACGATGTTGAAGGCCTGCATCGTGAACTTCTTGCTGCTGTCGAGGCGCGAACCGTCGATGTAGGCAACGGCGCCACGGCCGCGGATGGCGATGAGGTCGGCGTCGCTGACGAGCCACTCCGTCGCGTTCTTGAGGAAGTTCACCGCGCTCTCGCGGTACTCCTGAACCGACTGGCCGAGCGCCGGCGGCATGCCGCGAAGCGTGCGGGGGTCGGCGAGCGGGTCGTTGCGGTTGAAGACGTTCGAGATGAAGTCGCCGTTGCTGGCGATGACCAGACGGGCCTTGTCGGTGCTGCCGTTGCCGACCGACGAAGCGAGCTTGCCCTCGATGGTGACGATTACCGGGAAGGGGCCGGCGACCTCATCCGGCTTCTCCTCCGTGGCATCCTCCACCGAGAGCCCCATCGCGTTGTTCCGACGAACCGTCGTCTCGGCGCTCGAGATGACCTCGGTGATGTTGAGCGTGCCGGCCGTCTGGGCGGCGCTCGCTGCGGCCGTGCGGGAGAGCGACGAGATGGGCAGCGGCGTGGCGCGGTCGGCCGGCATGAAGGCGAGCAGGTTCACATTGGGCACCAGCAGCGACTTGCGGTTGATGTTGGTCATGAGCGGCAGGCGCGGGTCGAGCGTCGGGACGGAGGCCTTGAGCGGCTCGTTGCCCATGTAGGCCACGACCTTCTCTACCACCGATACCTGGGGGCTCTTGCGGTCGATGAGGGTGTCCTTGTTGAGGGTCACACCGTACGACTCGATGATGCCCTCGAGGCCGGTCTTGTTCTCCTCCGGCACGGTGAACTTGGGCATGCCAGGGATGACGCCGATGTCGGGCGTGTTGGTCCGGTAGGGCGACTGGAAGATGGCGACGCCCTTGCCCTTCATGACGAAGGCATCGAGGTTCTTCGCACCCGCAGCGCCCAGGTCCTTGGTGGGTCCGAGCAGCACGAGGCCGTCGATGGTGTCGGCCACGGGCTGGTCCAGCGTTACCCACTCGACCGAGAAGAGGTCGTCGAAGAGCTGCGACTTGAGCTGACCGGCGAGCTGCGTCTTGACCGCAGCAGCGGGGTCTTGGCCTTCTGCGCCGCCCTGCTTGGCTGCCTCGCTGATGATGGTGTCGAAGAAGGAGCCGTCGCCAATGACGAAGCCCACGGTCGGCACCTTCGCCTCGCTCGAAATCTTCCGGATGCGGCGGGTAAGTTCATACTCGTAGTTCATGCCGGGGAAGACCTGCGGGATGACCTCCTGCACGTCGCCCGAGGGCTTCTGGTAGACGATGGCGAGGCCCATGAAGACCTCCCGCACCGAGAGCGCTTCGCTGCTCTGCTCGCCCACCGTGACCGGCCGAATGCCGTAGTTGGCGGCCTTTGCCTTGTCCTCTTCGCTGGCGCCCGGGTCGACGATGGTGAAGCGGAAGTTGCCGTCACCGTTGGCCGCAAACTCCGAGAGGAGGTCGCTGAGCTCGCGCTGGATGCTGTCGTAGGGCGGCGGCAGCTCGCTGGAGAGGAAGACCTTCACCTCGACGGGACTCTTGAGGTCAGAGACCAGCTTCTTGCTGGCCGGAGCGAGCGTGAAGCGGTGGTCGCCCGTGAGGTCGAGGCGGCCGTAGAGGTCGGTCGAGACGAGGTTGAGCATCACGGCGACGCCGGCGAGGATGAGCAGGAAGAGGCCGTTGCCGAGCCCTGTCTTTGCGACCCGGTTACGCTGGGTTTGAAGTTCGGTTGTCATGGTGGAACCTGAAGCGAAGTTGGATGAAAGGAGGGGGCGGCCTACCAGCGGCGGCGCGACAGCACGATCGAGGCGCCGCTCAGCGAGAGCAGCACAATCGTGAAGTAATAGAGGAGGTCGCGGGTATCGATGACACCGCGCGAGACATTCTCGAAGTGGCCACTGGTGCTGATGAAGCGGAGCACCTCAGCCACCGTCCCCTCCGTGTGCGACGCCAACTCACCAAAGGTGTTGAGCAGGAAGCAGCAGAAGAAGCTGACCAGAATCGCCACCATCTGGTCGCGCGTCAGGCTCGATACGAGCACGCCCACCGCGAGGTAGGCCGAGCCGAGGAAGAGCAGCCCCACATAACCTCCGATGATCGGACCCCAGTCCAGGTTGCCGATGCTGGCGAGCGAGATGGGATACGGAAGCGTGGCGCCGAGGACGATGGCGAGCAGCGTGAGCGCGGCCAAAAACTTGCCGATGACGACCTGCATGTCGGTCACGGGCAGGGTCATCAGCAGCTCAAGCGTCTTGGACCGCTGCTCTTCGGCCAGAAGGCCCATCGAGATCGCCGGCGCGAAGAAGGCCAGGAAGAAGGGCGCCCGCGTGAAGAAGGTCCGCATGGAGAGCTCGGTCGAGGCCGCGTTGAAGATCTCCAGCCAGAAGAGGCCGCCTGCGATGAGCAGGAAGAGCGCGATGACGATGTAGGCCGTCACGCTGGTGAAGGAGGCGCGGAGCTCGCGCTTGGCAATCGAAAGAATGGGGTTCATGGCTTAGGACTCCGAGGATTCGGTCGAAGGAGCGGCGTTGCTCTCGGGCGGAAGGTACTTGCTCGCATCGACGGGTGCAGCGGCCTTGGGCGCGACAGGCGTCGGCGCGTTGCTCGCCGTCAGGAGCCGGAAGAGCTTCTCCAGATTGCGCTCCGCTGCGGGGTGGGCCGCATAAAGCTCATCGAAGTTCCCATCGGCCACGACCGTGCCGCCGTTGATGAGAATGACCCGGTCGCAGAGCACCTCAATCTCCTGCAGGATGTGCGTGGAGAGGAGCACCGTCTTCTCTTTGCCGATGCTCCGGATGAGCTCGCGGATGTCGATAATCTGGTTGGGATCGAGGCCCGAGGTGGGCTCGTCGAGGATGAGCACGTCGGGGCTGTGGACGAGCGCCTGCGCGAGGCCCACACGCTGCCGGTAGCCCTTCGAGAGCTCGTCAATCTTCTTCGCGACAACGGGGCCGAGTCCGCAGACCTCGACCGCGTGGGTGACGGCGGCTTCGCGCTTCGACGAAGGCACGCCGCGCAGCTCGGCCAGGTGATCGAGATAGTCGAAGACCACCATCTGGTCGTAGAGCGGCACGCTCTCGGGCAGGTAACCGATGCGGGCGCGGACCGCGATGGAGTCGGTCGTCACATCGATGTTCATCACCTTCGCCGTGCCGGTGGTCGCGGCCATGTAGCAGGTGAGGATCTTCATGGTTGTCGACTTGCCGGCGCCATTGGGACCGAGGAAGCCGACAATCTCGCCGCGGTGGACATCGAAGCTGATGCCGCGCAGCGCCTGAAAGTCGCCGTAGTACTTGGTGAGGTCTCTGACCTCGATGGTGGTCTCTGCCTTGGACATGATGAACACTCGATGCAGGAACGAGAAGTGACAGGGGCAACGTGCCGTGGTGGGCTGCCGCGACGCGACGGTAATTTCTCCAGCGCGCAGGATTATTCCCGCACGGCAACCCAAGCAGGTCGCGGTTCTGCACCGCGCGGCCGCAAGGGTCAAGCCTGACCGAGCGCGGCTACCCCGCCGAGACGCTCTGGAGCAGATCGGCGAGCTCCTGCGGTAGCGGCTGCGACCCGGTCAGTTGGGCCGGCGACAGCGTGAAACTGCCGTCCACAAGCCGGCAGGCAAGCCGCACCGTTCCGCCGTAGCGCTCCGCCAGACGGACCACGAGCCCATCGGCGGAAGCCTGTGCATCCGCCGCCGGCGTGGGGGTGCTCTGAATGCCGAACCAGATCCCAGCTCCGAGCGAGAAACCCCGCCCGAGCGAACCCATGAAGCCGCTCAACCAGCGCCGTTCATCCGCCAGCGCCAGACGCGAGGGCGGCAGCCGCGCCACCACCACAAAGCGCATCATCGGCTGCGCCTGCGCCGCCACCTGAACGGACTGAATCGGCGTAGCCTGCGACAGCGGCCCATACCCTTGCGGCGGCGCGCCATACCCTTGCGGCGGCTGGCCAGGCCACCCAGGTTGCGGCGTGGGATAGCCCTGCGGCCAGCCCTGCGGCGGCATGCTCTGCTGACCGCCCCAACCCGGCTGCGGCGGAGGATAGCCCTGCGGCCAACCCTGCGGCGGCATGCTCTGCTGACCGCCCCAACCCGGCTGCGGCGGAGGATAGCCCTGCGGCCAGCCCTGCGGCGGCATGCTCTGCTGGCCGCCCCAACTCTGCTGCGGCGGAGGTTGGCCCTGCGGCCAGCCCTGTGGCGGCATGCTCTGCTGACCGCCCCAACTCTGCTGCGGCGGAGGGTAGCCCTGCGGCGAACCATCGGGCGGCCCCCACCCCGCAGTGCCACCCTGCGTCGGCGGGCCACCTGCGACCGAGGCCACGGGGAGCGCCTCGCCCTGCACGGTCGGCCCCAGCGCGCTCGCCCGACCCTGCGCTGCCGCTACGCTGGAAGCCTCCACCTCCGCGAGCCGCGCGAGCAGTTCGCGCGCCGTCGCAGGACGGCGATCAGGTGCGCCCTGCAGGGTCGCAACGACAATCTCGCTCAGCAGTTGCGGCAGTGGCGGGAGACCCTCCGGCGCCCGCGGCGGAAGGGGATCGGTCTTGAGCCGGCGCAGCACCCCGGCCATGTCGTGGCCCTCGCCCGGGAGCGAGCCGGTGAGCAGCTCGAAGAGGATCATGCCGGCCGTGTAGATGTCAGACCGCACATCCAAGTCGTATCCCAGCAGCTGCTCTGGAGCCATGTAGGCGGGCGTCCCAACCACGCTCCCCGTGCTCGTCAGCCGCGTGCCGCTGCCTCCGCCCGTGGGCTTGGCAATGCCGAAGTCGATCAGCTTCACCACCTCGGGCTCGCCGGGCGCGATGACGACATTGTCGGGCTTGAGATCGCGGTGAAGGACCTGCGCGGCATGCAGCGCCTCGAGCCCGCTCAGGATGCCCCGAATCACAAAGAGCGCCTCGCGCCACGGCAGCGCTCCGCGGCGCTTCATCCGTGCGCCCAGGTCTTCGCCCTTGATGAACTCCATCACGATGCAGGGCAGGCCCGCGGCCGTCGTGCCGAAGTCTGCGATCGCCACAACATTGGGGTGGCGGACGCGGGCCATGAGCGTCGCCTCACGCTCGAACCGCCGCACCATGTCGTCGTTGACCTCGGTGAGAATCTTCACGGCCACCGCCATGCCGAGCCGGTCGTGACGCGCCCGATAGACCTCGCCCATGCCGCCGCGGCCGAGCAGCGACTCGATGCGGTAGCGACCCAGGACCAGCTCTCCTTCGCGCAGGCTCACGCTGTCCTCCCGGGAAGCTGCGCAAACAGCCGCACCCGGTGCGTCGGCTGCACAATCTGTGCACCCACGAGCACCTGCGGCAGCCATGGATCGGGCAGCGACCCCGGCCCGAGCACGATGCCGATGCGGCCGTCGGCGAGCGTCACCCGAGAGCCGGCAGGCAGCTCGCCCAGCGTCCCGATCAGCGCCCGGAACCAGTTGGAGGGATAGGCTCGCCCGACATCCGGCATCATCGCTCCAAGCGTGTCGGCAACCGTGAGTGCGACGCGACCCTGCTCCGCATGTCGCCTCCGCTCCAGCTCATAGAGGAGATGGAGCAGCGCAACGGCGCCCTGCCGCTGCTGACCTGCGGCGAGCGGAGAGGCGAGCGCCTGGATGAGCGAGCAGACGCGCACCCGATGCCGAATTGCTCCCGAGGCCGAGGCCATCGAGGTCTGCACCAGCCGCGAAAAGGTCTCCTTGGCCGCCTCCTCAAAGAGGCCGCTCGCCGCCACGCGGTAGCCGCAGCAGCCAAGCACGAGCGCCGCGTGGCCAGAGGCCCGCGCCGTCGCAGGCTCGGTGCCCAGCTCGCGCTCCACCGCCAGCACACGCACCGCCATCGCCACTGCCCGCCGACCTGCGGACCATGGCACAGGCACCAATTCGAGCGCACGATCGGCCGCGCGGGCATCGACCTCCACCGCCCGCTCCAGCCGCCGCAGAATGCTGACCCCGGCCGCCCAGTTCCACGGCTCTCCGAAGGCATCGGCGAGTGAATCAGCATCGGCAACCGCGAGCGATACCTGCGTGACCGCGAAGAGATCCGGATCGATCGGCTTGGCCTCCGCACCCCAGCCCGCGCCCGGAATCTCGCGCCACGAGATGCCGGGCAGCCGCATCTGCTCCAGCAGGTCGTTGGGACCGACGAGCCCCTTGGAGAGCACCTCGAAGAAGGCGATGAGCGCCGTCTCGTCCACCCCATTCTCGAACGAGACCTCGTGCACGCCGCAGTGGTTCATCGCGTGTGACAGCGACTGCCCCCGCTTGAACCCCTCGATGTCGAGCGGGACCAGCGTTCGGTCGAAGAAGACCGCCTCCCTCACAAATTGAAGCGCGCTCGGCAGCTTGCACTGGCGCAACGCGGAGAGCGCGGCGGAGGCCATCTCGTGGGTTGAAGGGTGGGTGGTTCCGTGGCTGCCGATGATCTTCATGAGGACGAAGATGCGCTCGAGCAGCGTTGCAACCGCCTGATGCTCCGGCGCGAGTTGCGCCGAGAAATCGCCCGTGATGGCAGCAAAGGTGGAGGTGGTCATCCCTGCCTCCGGGCGCGGAGCTCGGCGAGCTTGTCCTTGATCTCCTGCGGTTCGAGGAACTCGGTCAGTTTTCGTTTGAGGACCTCGTCGGCCGTCGAGGGAACCGAGGCGAGCGCGTCCATGAGCACCAGGCGGATGGGCATGGGGATGGCCGCGTCGCGCTGCATCGCCAGCAGCCGCTCGCCCTTGCCTGCCGCGGCCGATGCCTCGGTCATGAGCCGCGTGGCGCGGAGCTCCCAGCCGGCCCCGGAAGAGGCGCGAAAGGCCTCGAAGGTGAGTTCCGGCAGGTCGGGCCATCGAAGTTCAGTGAGCGTCGCGACGAGCTGCGTCCGGTCGCGCAGCCGCGTGGCCGAGAGTTGGCGCTCGACCAGCCCGCGAAAGAAGGCGCGGTCAGCAGGAGCAACCTTGGGGAGCAGCAGCAGTGCAAGCGCCGGGCTGCACCCCTCCGCCACGGGGGCGAGCAGCGAACCCTCTGCACGGAGCATCACGCCGATCCGGGTGAGGATGTCGCGGCCTGGCTGCGACAGCGTGGCCGGATCGAACAGCGCCACAAAGGCGGCAAAGCCCATCGCCTGCACGAGCTGCCCCACAGGGTTGAGCTCCGAGGCCTCGCGGCCCGCACGCTCGCAGAGCCCGCGCGCGATGCCCTCGGTAAGCTTCGGCGTCCCGCCCTTGAGCAGCTGCATCAGCCGCTGCAGCCCCACGCTGTCGAGCGGCGCGCGGTCAGCGATTGCCATCCCCACAGGCTGCTGCTCCAAGGCCACCAGCACCTCCCGCGCGAAGCTATCTTGCGACTGGGAGAGCATGGAGACCAGCCCCAAAAAGTCCCGTTCGAAGGAGACCGCGGCCACCCGCACAAGCCCGCGCGCGATGGCCGACGGTGTGATGGCCCGCCGCAACGAAGGGTTTGCGAGCGCCAGCACAATCTCCTGCCGCACCCAGAAGGCGGCCGCGTCGCACTCCGCTCGGAGCAGCGCGGCCTCGTCCGAGGTGAGCCCCACCTGCCGGTCCTGCAACGCCGCGGTGTAGGCATCGAGCGGAGCCTGAAACTCCGGCATCAGGGCGGCGCGGTCGAGATCGCGTACCGTCGCGAGATGGTCGCTCGACAGCGCCATCGCCATCTCCGTCCGCAGTGCGGCGATCTGATTTTTCCTTCGCTCGGGATCGTCTGCCACGTCGAGGATCTCGGCGAAGCTGACATGAAGCCCCACCGTGAAGCCCTCAAGGCCGTCGGACCAGAGCCAATCGGCGAACTGTTCGAGGAGCGTCGGGTTGGGACGGAGCGCGGCGAGCTCCTGCGCAAAGGCAATCACCTCCTCCACGCGGCAATCGGCCGTCGCCTCCACATCACGGAGCCCCGACATGAAGGCGAGAAGCAACCATCGCCCACGCTCAAGATCGGCCTCCATCGCGACATGACCATTCACCTTGAGCCGTGTCGCCTCGAACTCCACCCGAGGCCGCGGCTCCGCCGTGAGCAGCGCGTGCAACCTCGCGGCAATGGTCGCCAGCCCCTGCGGCTGCGTTCGCGCCACCCGCACTGCGCCATCGATGAGCCCGGCAATCGACTTGCCGTCGCTCTTGTCGCCAGCATCGGGCAGCGCCGTAATCGCAGCCGTCAGCCCTGTCATGCGGTGCGACGGGATGGCATTTGCCCCGGAGGGAGGCAGCGTGCTGGAGCGATGAGCGGAAGCCACGGGAGCATCCTCGCAAGCAGACAGGGTTCCGGCACGGGCCCGAACGCAATTGGCGGATTGCGCCACACTAACCGACCATGCACGCCCCTGCAACGACTTCGTTGTCTGCTAGATTCGCTCGACCAGCCTGCGCAACAGGGTTCTGGCCTCGTCATAGCGATAGCCACGGATCGAACTGACGAGCTGCGCCACGTCGTCTGCGAGCGCTGACGGCCAGCTTGAAGCGTGGAGGGCAGCGAGGCCCTCCTTACAACGCGCCGGCTGCCCCATCGCGACAGGCTCCCGAAGCGCCAGGAGGATGGTTCGGAGCGCATCAGCAGTGCCGTCCGGCAGCGCTGTCTCGGCCGCGGACGGCGCCAGAGAGAGCTCCGCAATGGCACGCTCCAGCTGGCCTTCAGAAGCACCAATCGCCTGCTGCCAGGCCGTCGCTACCGCCTTTGTTGGCAGTTCCCCCGCCCGGAGCGCCTGCTCAAGCTCCGAGGAAGAGGCTGCCAGCCTCACCAGCCCCAGCGTGGCGGCAACACCCTTCATGTCGTGCGCATGTCGCTGCGCCTGCAGCATGTCGCCCTCGCGCAACCAGGTGCCCATCCGCTTCGAGGCACCGCGCGCCTGAACCAGGAACTTCTGCGCGAGCTGCGCATAGAGTTCCGAACGGCCCCCCACCCGGCGCAAGCCGGCCGCCAGATCAAAGCCGGCTGTGAGCCCCTCCGCCTCCGGCTCCGTCATCGGAAGGAGCGAGGCCACGGCCGCGGCCGACGGAACCAGCGCCGCAGCCCCCACGGAGACAGCACACTCTCCGGGCAACCAGCGGAGCATCTTCCGGCCGAGCGCCGTGGGATCGATGGGCTTTGTCAGATGCTCGTTCATGCCCGCTTCCAGGCTCCGGCGGCGATCCTCCGAGCCGGCATGCGCCGTCATCGCGACGATCGGAACCAGCGCGATACGACGGTCCTCTAGGGCACGGATCGCCCGCGACGCCGCGAGCCCATCCATCTCAGGCATCTGAATGTCCATGAGCACCAGATCGACCGACCGACCACGCGCCGTCGCCGGCTGCTCGCGCAGGAAGGCCAGCGCTTCGAGCCCGTTGGAGACCACCGAGACCGTAATCCCCATCGCTTCGAGCAGCTCACGCGCAATGTACTGGTTCAGCTCGTTGTCCTCCGCCACCAGGACGCGCGCACCACGAAAACGCGGCGCAAGAACCGTCGCCAGTCGGCTGCCAGGCTGTTGCTGGATCGCGGCGAGAAGCGTCTCATGGAGACGCACCGGCGTCACAGGGCGGCGGAGTGTCGTCGCAAAGCCGTCGGCTGCCGCACGGCGGCTATGCTCTCCTTCGCGCAGCGTGCCGGTCACACAGATGAAGGCTGCAGTGGACCCAATCTCGAGCGCTCGTGCGGGCAGTCGAAACCCCGCCTCGTCGGCCAAAGAGGCGCTGACAAGCACGGCTGCAAAGCCCTCCGGGCGCGCCGCCAGCAGCGCAACCGCCTCATCCGATCCCTTCACGCGCTCCGCTCGAACCCCGAGCTGCGCCAGCACAGAAACCAGATGACGACCCTCCGCCTCCCGTTCGTCGACCACCAGCAGCGACCCGCCCCCAACCAGTGCCGCCACGGTATCGCTCTGCTTTGCGGGCTGCACCACTTCGAATGGGACACGGAAGCGGAAGGTCGAACCGCTGCGCTCGTTTGGCTCCACCCAGATACGCCCGCCCATCAGCTCGCAGAGCTGCTTGCAGATCGCCAGGCCGAGTCCCGTCCCACCGAACCGCCGCGTCGTCGAACCGTCGGCCTGCGCGAAGGCATCGAACACCCGCTCCCGCTGCTCCTCCGGGACACCAACACCCGTATCGCGAATCGCAAACTCAAGCGCAGCGCGGTCGCCGCGGTCCTCCACCAACGACACCGAGAGCACCACCTCCCCTGCCGCGGTAAACTTCACGGCGTTGCTGAGCAGATTCTGCAGCACCTGACCGAGCCGGATGGGATCGCCCAGCACCAGCATCGGCAGCTCTGACGAGAGCTCTGCGCGGAGCGAGACACCCTTCTCTTCCGCTCGAATCGCCTCCAGCCCGATGGAGCCCTCCACGACCTCCTCGATCGACATCGGGATGGTCTCCAGCGTCATCTTTCCCGCATCGGCCTTGGAGAAGTCGAGCAGGTCTTCGATGAGCCGCAGCAGCGAGGTGGCCGCCGTCTGAACCTTGCCGATGTAGTCGGCGTGGCGCGCGGGAAGCTGCCCGTCGAGCGCGAGCCGCGTCATGCCGATGATGACGTTCATGGGGGTACGAATCTCGTGGCTCATGTTGGCCAGGAACATCGACTTGGTCGTCGCAGCCACCTCGGCCGCCTCCTTCGCCCGGGCCAGCTCCCGCTCTTCCACCTTGCGGCGCGTGAGGTCGACCATGGAGACGATCATCATCGCCCCTTCGCCCGTGGCGACCGGCCCGAAACCCAGCTCTACCTGTACCTCTTGCGCCGCCGCGTTCAGC
>CAIWGR010000229.1 GCA_903912275.1 uncultured delta proteobacterium | reverse complement strand
GGCCGCCGCGCGCGCGACGGTGGTCTTGGCGAGGTTGGCGCCCAGGACGCCGCTGAAGAACGGCTTGAGGAAGTCCATCCACTCCGTGTTGGCGGGGGTGGCGCGGTCCGCCTCGCTGCCGGAGAGCGCGGCCTGGACGCGGGTCTGCTGATGGAGGAGCAGGGCGCAGACGTCCACGTACTGCTGCTCGACGCACGGGATGAAAGCGTCCAGGCCGCGGGCGGTGAAGATGACGCGAAGCGCCTCGGTGCGGTCGAGGAAGAAGCCGCGGATGATATTGAGCAGGGCCTCCACCCTGGAAGCGGCCGCGAGCGGGCTGTGGACGAAGACGTAGCAGTAATCGCGCCAGATTTGCAAGTCCTGTGCGAGCGCCGTCTTGTCGGCGGAGCGGTAGGCGCGGTGGTCGCCGCTGGAGGCCTTGTACCTTGCGACGCGAGCGAGGCGGGATCCCAAGCGAGCGGACTCGTCCTCCTCGTCGGCTGTCGCCGGCGGCGCGAGCATGACGTTTTCGAGCACCGTGAAAGGCGGGCGAAGGTGCCATCCGTGTTCCTTGGCGGCGGTGCCGTTGACGGGGACGTCGCGGGACTTCGAGCGGTAGTCGGTTTTGTCGGCCTTGGACCAGTCGGCGAGGCCAGTGATGTCGAAGAGGCCAAGCAGGTCTACTCCGAAGCGGTCGGCGGCCTGGCCGTATGTGATGTCCATCTCGTCGTGGAGGACCGAGCTGGCGGCCGGGGTGCCGCCCCCGCCAGAGAGGATGGCGTACTGGGACAGTGGCGGGTTGAGGCGCGGGACTTTCGTAGGGGAAGCGAAGTCGGCGGTGATGCTGCCGGTAACGCTGGCCCTGTCGCTGCCGGCCACTGAGGGCGCCGGAGTGCCCCTGGCGCCCGATGAGGCGGCGGCGGAGGCGGGGACGGAGGAAGCGCGGGGGGGCGGGGCGCGGACGTGCTTGAGGTAGCGAACGGCCGAGGCGAGGACCCCGTCGCCCGCCCTGGCCATGGGATGCTTGCACTTGTCGGTGAGGTAGTCGCGTTCCCGCTTGGAGAGGAGGGCTACCGCGGCGAGGACCGAGTCGTCGTCGTCGAGATCGCAGCTGGCGTACGCCCACTCGTGACAGGCGAGGACCTCGAGCCGCGCGGCCTTGCCGGAGGGCGCGGGGATGCAGCGCTCGTCGAACCATGCGTCGTCAGGGTCCATGGTCGTGATCCCGTTGTCGGCGCAGCGCTTGGTGAAGGGTTGTTGGGCGGGAGGCATTGGTCGGGCCGGCGGCAGGGGGGTGGAGTCGGCGCTGCAGGCGGAAGGCGAAGCGGCGGAGGAGCGAGTACTGGAAGCGCAGGCGGGCTATCCAATCGCAGAGCCGATCGTGCTCGGCGACGATCTTACGGTCGTCGGAAAGACGGGTTCTGCGCGCGACGCGGCGGCGGCGGTTCTGACGCTCCTGGCGGCGACGGCGAGCTTCGACGAGGTCGATGGCGTCGCTCCGACGGCGACGAGGAGCGGTCGCGGTGCGAGCGGCTGCGGAGGATGTCCGGACGGGCTGGGAACCCGCCGAGGCGCTCGCTGATGTGTCGCGACG
>CAIWGR010000228.1 GCA_903912275.1 uncultured delta proteobacterium | reverse complement strand
GTACCGAAGAAGTTCACCGCGAAGACGACCCAGATGACTGCGATGAGGATGTCGATGGGCCAGATGAGCTCGGCGTACTCTTTGCCCTGGGTGAGTCCGAGCGGCAGCGTGATGGCAGCGAGCACGATGATGGTCTGCCAGCCCCAGAAGTGGATGGCGGAGAGGGTGTCGTTGAACATGCGCGTGCGGCAGAGGCGCTGCAGGGAGTAGTAGATGCCGGTGAAGACGGCGTTGGCGGAGAAGGCGAAGATGACCGCGTTGGTGTGGAGCGGCCGGAGGCGTCCGAAGGAGAGCCAGGGGAGGTTGGTGTTGGCCGGCCACCAGGCGAGCTGGATGGCGATGATGATGCCAACAAGCATGCCGACCGCGCCCCAGATGAGGGTGGCCCACATGAACTTCTTGACGATGTCGTCGTCGTAGGGAGCCGCGGGGCCCGTGCTCTGGCTGTTGTGCTGTTCGATGGCTGCTTCCACGACCTTGCTCCGTGATGGGGGTGGCTCGATGCGACCTCTCGCCGCGCCGTCCGCGGGGGCACAAAGCATGGGTCGTGCCAGCGGTGCGATCGACGCGGTCAATCGCCGCAGATGGTGCTCAGTTTGTGTTGGAGAAAACCTCGTTTGGCATAGGAATGATGCGGCTTTGCGGTGCAGTCCGCGATTTCGATGCAGGTGAGCGGCCCTGGTGTGCGGCAGTGTGCTTTCGAGCCTTCCCCTGGGTGTTCGGAGTGCGGGGCCGCCGTGGCGGAAGGAGGTACTGTGCGAGATGGCTCAAAGGCGTTGCGACTCTGCACGCTGCGCCACGCCTGTTGCTGCGCGGCGCGCGCTGGAGGGCCGACTGCTAAGCCTCGCAGCACCGAACAGGGGCGTGGCACGGACCTTGCTCTCTCCGCTGCGGAGCGCCTGCGCGCGCTCGTTCGAACCCACGGATGATGCCATGCTGACCACACTTCTTGGCGCGCTGATGACAGGGCTGCTGGGCATGCCCCACTGTGCCGCCATGTGCGGCGCCTTCGCGACAAGCTGCGCAACACAGGAGCGCCCCTTTGGCCGGACGGCTGCCTATCACGCGGGCCGGCTCACGAGTTATGCCTCGCTCGGCGCGGTCGCCGGAACGCTCGGCGCGACGCTGCAGCAGGCCCGCGTTGTGGGTCTGGTGCTGGCAGCGCTCTTCCTCTTCTACTTTGCAGCGCGCGTTGCGGGGCTGCTGCCGGAGGTTGGGGTGAACCTTCCGGGCGTGGGTCGGGCGATCAAGGCTGCGCGCAGGATGTCGGGTCCCGGCGGAGGGTTCGTGCTTGGCGCGTCGACTGCGCTCCTGCCCTGCGGGCTCGTCTATGCGGCGCTTGCACTTCCCATCGTGGCGGCCTCGCCGCTGCAGGGTTCTGCTGCGATGGCGATGATGTGGGTGGGGACGCTGCCTGCGCTGCTGGGCGTTGCGCTGCTCGGGCGCCGGATTCCCCGCGCCAACCGTGCAGCGCGGTACGCGCTTGCTGCGGCGCTGCTGGTTTCAGGCCTCTACGGTCTCTGGCAGCGGGCGCCCTTCTCGTCCGACGAGGGGCAGAGCAGCTGCTGCGCCCACGAGGGATAGCGGCGGGGTTGCGGATTGGGGGCCAAAGTCGCATCTTGGAGCTCACCGCGACCGTTGCCGCGGCGTAGCGCGAGGGTGCGATGAAGGTGACAAAGAGCGAGGCGGAGTGGCGGGCGATGCTGACGCCCGAGCAGTATGCAGTGACGCGGCAGGGTGGCACCGAGCGGGCCTACACCGGCGAGTATTGGGACACGAAGGCGCCCGGCGCATATCGCTGCCGCTGCTGCGGAGAGCTGCTCTTCCGCGCCGAGATGAAGTTCGAGAGCCACTGCGGCTGGCCGAGCTTCGACCGGGAGGTGGAGAGCCAGCCTGTGGAGCGGCGGGTCGACCGGTCGCACG
>CAIWGR010000227.1 GCA_903912275.1 uncultured delta proteobacterium | reverse complement strand
GGTGGCCCGGCGGACGCGGCAGCACCACCACCCGGTCCACCTCCGCCGCCATGATCGCCTCGGCCGCCTCGATGCAGCTCCCCGCCCCCGCGAGCGCCGTCTCCACCGAGTCTTCGGAGAGCAGCGTCTCATGATCGAGCGCAGCCTGCTCGCCCATCAGCGCGAGCACATGGTCCACATAGCCCGCGGTGTGAAGCCGGAGCAGGTCGTCGCGCGTCGCAACATGCGGCGCCGCAACTGTGAGCTGGTCGCCGAGCTCGGCCTCCGCCGCAGCGACGGCCCGCGCCACCGCACGGTAGCGCGAGCTGTCTTCCACATGGGGTCGCCAGGGTTCGTGACGACCGAAGAGCGGGTGGTGGACCGCCCGAAGCGGCCGGCCCGACAGCATCAGACTGCGTTCACACCGAAGAGGTGCTTGGCGATGATGCGGCGCTGAATCTGGCCCGTGCCCTCGAAGATGTCGTAGATCTTCGCGTCGCGGTAGCACTTCTCCACAAGGTTGCCCGGCTCGGTGGCCGCGTCGCCCAAGATCTCCAGGCAGCGGCGGGTCACGCTGGTCGCCGAGTTGGCGGCATGCGCCTTGCCGATCGAGGCGTTGAGCACATTCTCGATCTTGTTGTCGCTCAGCCAAGCTGCCTTGTGGATGAGGAGGCGCGAGGCCTCAATCTCCATGGCCATCTCGGCGAGCGCAAAAGCGATGTGCTGGTGGTCCACAAGCTTGCGGCCGCGGAGCATCTCGCGCTGCGCGAAGTCGAGCGTGTATTCGTAGGCCGCGCGGGCAATGCCCACGGCGCCGGCACCGACGGCGGGCCGGGTGCTGTCGAGCATCTTCTTGGTATCGCCGAGGCCGCCCGTGGAGGGACGGGCAGCGCCGAGCAGCATGTCGTTGTGCACGCGGCACTCTTCAAAGTGAACGGCTGCCGTCTCCGAGGCGCGGATGCCGATCTTGTGCTCCTTCTTGCCGGGGATCAGGCCCGGCGTGCCGCGCTCCACAAGGAAGCCGCGCACACCTGAGCGGCCGAGCGCCGCATCGGTCTGCGCCCAGACCACATAGACGGTCGCGGTCTGGCCGTTGGTGATCCACTGCTTGCTGCCGTTGATGACCCAGGTGTCACCCTCTTTGCGCGCGGTGGTCGACAGGCCCGAGATGTCCGAACCGGTACCGGGCTCCGACAGCGCCATGGCCGCCGTCTTCACGCGGCCGTTCGCATCCAGGCCGTCCATGAGCTTGAGGAAGAGGTCCTGCTGCTCCACGCTGCCGAGCGAGGCAACGGGTGATGCAGCGAGGCTCGAGCCGACGAGCGCGAGCGAGCAGCCCGCACAGCCCCACGCGAGCTCCTCGGCCGCAGCAACCTGAAGCTGCGCGGCGATCTTCGGCTTGGAGGAATCGGACTCGCGCACCTCCTTGCCGCGACGGGCCACAACCTCGTCGAGCATCCGCGTCTGCGAGATGCCCTGGAACTGGGCCTTGGCCATTAGCTCCCACGGCACAGTCTCTTCGCGATCGTGAATCGGCGCCACGGGGCGGATCTCAAACTCAGCAAAGTAGTGGGCCATCTGGGTGAGGCCCTTGACCATCTCGTTCTGGAAAATGTCCATTAGCCCCTCCGCACGCGCTCAAAGGATTCGCTGCCGAAACGGACCGCAAAGGCGGTGGCGTCACGCATCAGCTTCTCGACCGGGTATTCATTCACGTAGCCGTAGCCGCCGTAGATCTGCACCGCGTCCACCGCGCTCTTGCGGATGACATCGGCCGAGAACCGCTGCGCCATGGAGGCCAGCGTGCCGGGGCCGCTCTTGCTGTCGAGCTCGGCGGCGGCGCGGAGCACGAGCGCCTCGCCGGCCTCGATGCTCACACGGTTGGTGTCGATGAGCTCACGGAGCGATTCGAACTGGCCGATGGGCTGGTTGAACTGCACACGGTCGGC
>CAIWGR010000226.1 GCA_903912275.1 uncultured delta proteobacterium | reverse complement strand
GGGTCGCTCTCGCAGCCGTCGAGCGGCAGGAGGTTGCAGTCGCGGAAGCTGCCCTCGCAGCCGTCGAGGACGCAGCCACCGAACTCGCAGTGGGCCGCGCCGTTGTTCACGGTGCAGCTCTGGCCGCAGACGCCGCAGTTGCTGTTGTCGCGCTGCAGGTCGAAGTCTTCGTCCACCTGCGCGTCGCAGTCGTCGTCGATGCCGTTGCAGGCCTCGATGCCGCCCGTGTCGACGTTCGGGGTGCAGGCATACTCGCAGCCGTCGAGGAAGTCGGCGTTGGCGTCGAAGTAGCCCGTCTCGCAGGCCGTCACGATGCAGAGGCCTTCAGCGCAGCCACCCGTGCCGCGGACTGCGTTGCAGCTGATGCCGCAATCGCCGCAGTGGAGCGGGTCGGTGTTGAGGTCGAAGTCCTCGTCGGCGTTGCCGTCGCAGTCGTCGTCGGTGCCGTTGCAGAGCTCGATTCGGCCCTCGTAGGCGCCCGGGTTGAGGTCGTCGCAGTCGGAGCCGGCGCAGCGGGCGCCGATGCCGTAACCGTCGTTGTCCTGGTCGTAGCAGCCAGAGCAGGTGTTGGTGACGGGGGTGCACTGGCGGAAGTTCACCGGCTCGTTGCGGACATTGAAGCGGGTGACGTCCTGGCAGCGGAAGCCGTCGGGGCAGGTGTTGCTGGTCGAGCAGTCGATGCCGCAGAAGGTGCCGTCGAGGTTCTCGAGGCAGAGGTTGGCCAGACCGTCGCAGTCGACGTCGGCGTTGCAGGGGCTGCAGAGGGCGTTGTCGGGCGGCATGCAGATCTGCGCCACATCGGAGCCGGAGCTCTGGACCAGGCGGCAGATCCAGCCTTCGATGGGGCAGGGGCCGTTGCAGGCCACCGTGCAGAGGTTTCCGTCGCGTGTCGGCACGCAGTAGCCGCTCTCGCAGTCTGCCGCCGAGGTGCAGGGGGTGGGCTCAAAGGTGGTCGTGTCGGGGGTCACGTCGGGCGTCGTATCGACATCGGCCGTGGTGTCGGCGCCGCTTGCATCTACCTCACCAATCGGCGTGCAGACCTGCGCGACACAGAGTTCGTCCGAGGCGCAGTCAGCACCCGTGGTGCAGGCGGTGAGGGTAGCCGAGCTGCCAACGTCGGAGGTCGAACAGGCGGTAAGACAGAGCAGCCCAAGGAGGAGGAGACGACGCATGGTAGCACCCGAAAGCAGAAACGAAGACCTCCACTCTACGAGACAATCTGTTCCGCTCCAAGCATGATTGGTGCTGACGCGGCGCGTCAGTCGTCGCGGCGATGCTTCGGCCGCTGATCCGTCCCCTCAATCCGGACGAAGCGGGCCATCTCGTCGATGCGGCTCACGATGCGGTCGTCGATGCGGTCGGCCAGCGTCGCCACCGCCACGCCACCACCGGCACCGGCGCGGGTTGCCGCCGCTCGGTCGCGGTGCAGGTTGGTTCCGAAGAAGGTCGAGACCTCGCGGTTGTACCGCTTGCTGATGATCTCATCGAGGATGCCGGCCTGCCACTCCGTGACAGCCTTCTTGCCCAGCTCGTCGATGACCAGGACCGGCATGGCCACCAGTTCGCCGATGAGCTCCCCTTCGCCCACGCCCCGCTCGAACCCCGCGCGGAGCTCCGAGAGCAGGTGTGCGAATTCTACATAGCGCACGCCGTAGCCCTTCTCGAGCGACAGCGCCCGGATGACGCGGCAGAGCAGACGCGTCTTGCCCAGCCCCGGCGGCCCCGAGAGCACCACGCCGGCATCGCCCGGCCGGAAGCCTTCGTCGATGCGGCGGCGCAGCATCAGGGCCGCGTCACGGATGCCCGGCTCGCCCCGCTCAAAGTCCGACCAGGCCGCATCCCAGAAGTGACGCGGTACAAGCGCCTCGTCGAACTGCTTCATCCGCTTGCGCACCTCCGCACAGTCCGGGCAGCGGTTGGCTACGGGGCCGCCATGCTTGCCCCAGACGAAGACAAAGCCGGTGCCCTCGCAGGTGGGGCAGTCGGCCACCCGGGTGCAGCTCGGGCAGCCCACCGCGACCGCCGTGTCGAAGCCGGGTGCTGCCGACGGCAGCGCCTTCACGCCGCGGCATCGCTTGCAGACTGTCTCGCTCATGGCGCCCCTCCCTGCAGCCGCGCCAGGTTGGCGGCCTTGGCCTGCTGATCAGCCCGGTAACTCGACCGCACCAGCGGCCCCGCCTCGATGTGGGCAAAGCCGAAGGCCATTCCCCGCTCCTTGAGTGCGTCGAACTCCTCCGGCCGCACCCAACGCATCACCGGCAGGTGGTTGTTGCTCGGCCGCATGTACTGGCCCAGGTTCACGATCTCGACGCCGGCCGCGGCCAGGTCGCGCATGGTCTCGACCACCTCGTCGTCCGTCTCGCCAAGGCCGAGCATGATGCCGGACTTGGTGACGGCGCCGAGCGAGCGGGCGTGGCGGAGCACGGCGAGGGTGCGCTCATACTTGGCCTGCGGACGGACCAGGCGGTGGAGCCGCTCGACCGTCTCGATGTTGTGGGCAAAGACATCGGGGCCGGCCGCGACCACCGTGGCCAGATCGTCGAGCGAACCCTTGAAGTCGGGTGTCAGCACCTCAATCTGAGTCCCCGGTGCCTGGGCCCGAATCTCACGGATGGTCTCGGCCCAGATGGCGGCGCCACCGTCGGGGAGGTCGTCGCGGTCGACGCTGGTGATAACGGTGTAGCGGAGGTTGAGCTTGGAGAGCGAAGCGCCTACGCGGCGGGGCTCGTCGACATCGACCGAGCCCGGCTTGCCGGTGGCGACGTCGCAGAAGCCGCAGCTCCGGGTGCAGACGTTGCCGAGGATCATGAAGGTGAGCGAGCGGCTCGACCAGCACTCGCCGATGTTGGGGCAAGATGCGCTCTCGCAGACGGTGTGCAGGCCAGCCTTGTGCACCAGGTCGCGGACATCGAAGAACTGGTCGTTCAGCGACAGCCGCACACGCAGCCAGTCGGGGCGCTTGCCGGCCGGCGACTCCTCCAGCGACGGACGCGCCGGTCCCGATTTGCGGCTCGAAGGGAGCGCAGTTTCGGGGATCAGGGGGAGGGCGATGCGGGTCATGGGCTGCTCGGGCGGCGCGCGGAGGGGAACGAGGTACGGTTCGGCCTGTGGACTGTCAATCAGCCCTCGCCGGGCCTGCGAATCTTGAGTGGCTTGGGCAGGAACTTCACCGCGCCAGCATGCTGGTAGCGGTTCGCCCCCTCATAGGCGGCGTCAGTCGGTGTGGCGGTGTGGAAGACCACCTGGGCGACGGGCGTGCCGACTGCGACCGGAACATCGCCGTAATCTACCACCCGCACCTCGAGCGCCCAGCGGCTCGTGTAGCCCACGTCCCCCAGACCGGCGCAGAGCGCCACCGTCAGCCCCTGACGGCCGACCGTGCTGCGCGCCTTCATCTCGGGCACCAGCGCCTCTCCGTCGGCTGCGCCGCCAGGGAGGGCCGCGGTGCCGATCGCCTCGAGCGTGGTCGCGAGGTAGAAGCCGCCGCTCCGGAAGACAAAGCAGAGGTCGTCGTCGCGGAGCGTTGTGCCGCCGAAGCCAGGGTTCATGGCCCGGAGCTGGGCCACGGTCACGGGCTCCACCTTGCGCCAGCGCCCGTCGTCTGGCGCGTAGAGGTCGCGCATGTCGCGCCCCACCAGCTCAAAGACTTCGCCGCCAAGCCGCACATCGACCGAGTTGATGCCCACCAGGTCTGCGTCGAAGGGGTCGATGACAATGCGGCCGTCGGCGTGCGCCTCCAGAATGCTCTCGCGGCACAAAATCATGGTTCGCTCCGGTCATGGGTCTCGGGTGGCCCGCCTTACCCCGAACCCCCGCACGGCGGCAAGCCTGTAGCCCTCCCTCGCCGCGCAAACGGGACCTCCGCGCGTCGGACTTCTGCACGCTTGGCAAAGTGGAGCCGCTTGGCTTAGAGGCAGGGTTCCGACAAAGGTGACGTATGCGCCCATCCCCCCTCCCTGCCCATAAGCTCCCGCGCCATGTCGCCATCATCATGGACGGCAACGGGCGCTGGGCGACGGGGCGCGGCCAGAGCCGCTCCGAGGGTCACCGGCAGGGCGCCAAGACGGTCCGCATGGCTGTCACCCGCGCCCGAGAGCTCGGCATCGGCGTCCTCACGCTCTATGCCTTCAGCTCCCAGAACTGGGCCCGTCCCGGCGACGAGGTCGAGAGCCTGATGTCGCTCCTCGTCGAGTTCTGCGAGTCGGAGCGCAACCTGCTGCTCGACAAGCAGATCCGCTTCCGCGTCATCGGCGAGCGGAGCCGGCTGCCCGCGGTGGTGCTCGCCGCGGTCGAGGCGCTCGAGCAGGTAACGGCCTCCAACGAGGCCATGCAGCTGGTCGTTGCCGTCTCCTACGGCGGCCGCGAGGAGCTCGTCGCAGCGGCGCAGTCCCTCGCCCGTGATGTCGCCGCCGGCCGACTTACCCCCGAGCAGGTGACCGCCGACAGCTTCCGCGCCCACCTCTGGACCGGCGACATCCCCGACCCCGACCTCGTCATCCGCACCAGCGGCGAGGTCCGCATCTCCAACTTCCTCCTCTGGCAGAGCGCCTATGCCGAGTTCGTCATCGAACCCATCGCCTGGCCCGAGTGGACCGAGGCCGACTTCGACAACTGCCTCGTCCTCTTCGCCGGCCGAGACCGCAGGTATGGCGGCGTTGCGCCTTAGCCTGCTCGCGCTGCTGCTCGCGCTCTGCGCCTGCAGCCTGCCGGGGCGCTCTGCCTCGGCCATCGGCGGCCTCTTCGGCGCGTCTGCAGCGGAGGGTTCAGGCGACGCCTCATCCGATTCCGACGCCTCCCCCTCCGCCGAGCTACCACCTGCCGGTCGCTCACTTAACCGGCTCGCTCCGGACCCCGATCCCCACCCCGAAGACCTGCTGCTACGGCTCCCCTCCGCCATGCAGCTTGCCGCGGCAGAGACCGTAAACGCAGAGCGGCTCGGCCGGGTGCAGACGGAGGGCGACCGCCGGGTGATTGTCCTCACCCCGCTCCCCTGCCGCATCGCCGAACAGGAGGCCGCACCGCAGGAGGCTGCCGACCGTGAGAGCTGCCGCAGCTTGAACATGAACACCTTTGCGGCCCGCTCGCAGCAGGTCTGGACGCTGGCCCCCGGCCACTACACCGTGCGCGTTGTGAACCGTCAGGTGGGCTGGCCGGTCGGCCTCTGGATCCGCTCCGACAGGGGAGAGTCGCTCGCCGCCGAGGGCGGTGGAGCGGCGGGAGAGCCCATCGAGATCGAGGTCGATCTGGCCCCCGGAACCTACCTCGTGTCGCTCCCGCTCCTGCCCACGCCCGACTATCTTTGGGAGGTCAAAAAGGGCGCGCGATAAGCAATGATGCGGGGTGGACAACTTTGGGAGGGGTGCGCGCGGGGGGTTGATCTCCCTCTGACCCTCGGCTAGCGCCTTCCCTCTTGCTCGGAATACCGGGCCGGATTTCTGCATTTGCACCACCCTCCGACCCTCCCGGGAGCCGACCTGAACCCTTCGCCGCAGCGCACCCGCCGCCCTCAACCGTTGCCCGCTCGACCCGCCAAGCCGGTCGCCCGGAAAAGCAACTGGTGGAGCTGGGTACTCGCCCTCCTCGTGGGCGCGGTGGTGTTAGCCGGCGTCCGGCATGTTCAGGCCTCCTCCGTTTCCACCGGCTCGTTCCGGCGCATGACCGCAACGCGTGAGGCGCAGCAGCGGGTGGACGACGCACTCAACGCAGCCATCGCCAAGGCCGGCGATCGCCGCATGATCGAGAACCTCGGCGTCCAGGTCGCCATGCAGATCCTTGGCAGCGCCACCGACCTCTCCGGCGAGACGACGGTGCCCTCCACCCTCTGCGAGACCTTCATCGAGGGTGACACCTGGCACAGCTTCGCCAGCCGCTACGGTCTGACCACCGAAGCCCTCGCCCGCCTCAACCCCGGCGTCTCGGGCAACCGGGTCGACGACGGCGACGAACTCATCATCTATAAGTTTGACCCCGACCATCGCTCCCGCAGCAATGGTCGCGCCAGCGGCGGCAGCCTCACCAACGGCGTCCCCATGCCCGACGGGCAGTTCTGGCGCGTCCGCGAGCGGGAGACCTCCTTTGGCACCGAGACCACCATCAACGAGCTGGTCGCGGCCCTCGCCCATGTCGGCAACGAGATGCCCGGCGGCACCCGCGTCATCATCGGCGACCTCAGCCGGCCACAGGGCCGCCCGCTCTCTCCTCACCTCAGCCACCAATCAGGCCGCGATGTTGATCTCGGCTACTACCTCCGCGGCGTAGGCCCGCAGCGTCAGTTCTCCGGCGCCTCACGTGCCACCCTCGACCTCGCCCGGCAGTGGGCTCAGATCCGCTTCCTCCTCGAGCGTGGCACCGTAGAGCGCATCTTCATGGACTACTCTCTGCAGATCCCGCTCGTGCAGTATGCTCGCCGCATCGGCGAAGACCCCGCCTATCTCGCACAGGTGTTTGAGTATGGCGGCGAGGGCAAAATCATCACCCACTCGCCCGGCCACCGCGACCATATCCACATCCGCTTCCGCTGCGATGAATGGGACAAGGCCTGCCAGAAGCATGAAGAGACGCCCGCGCTGAAGCCGCCGTCGATTGTCCAGCGGGTCTCTGCCATCGAGACCGGCCGGAACTAACGGGCCAGCTTCGCCGCCTTCTCCAGCAGGCTCTTGGCCGAGATGACACCGGTGAACCAGAGCAGGTTGGGGTGCTCGAGCGGCGCCTCTTTGTCGGCCGCCAGCCGCTTGCTCACGCAGACGACGAGGTCCATCGGAGCCCGTTTGCCGAGTGAGGCGAGCCGTCGCTCCAGCGAGCTCCGCCGCCAGTAGCCAATCACCTCTACGCCGACCCTGCGCCCGCTGCTCCGCTCCGTGAGCAGCAGGTCGGGGACCACCACCGTCTGGCCGTCCAGCACCAGCAGGTCGGGCTCCCGCGAGAGCTCCCAGCCGCTCGTCTTGGCCTCCAGCTGCGCCGCCAGATGGTTGACCTCCTCCGAGACCCAGGCCCCCTTGAGGCGGCGCGGCGCCTCGAGCGGGTCTTTGTCCGACAGCTGCACCTTCGCTGTCGGCTTGCCCGGCTCCCGCAGCTCCGCCGAGAGGCTCCACTCTCCGAGGCCGACAATGACGGCCAGCGCCTTCGACAGCTCCATGCCGTAGCGGGTCGAGGTGGCGAAGATGGAGGCCGGCCCATCGAGCAGCAGCCAGACGGCGCCATCGGGCAGCAGCTTGGCTGTGAAGATGAGCTGGTGAAAGGCGAGCGCCCGCAGCAGCGCCCGCAGCTCCGACGGATGGCGCGGCCGGAAGGTGAGCTCCATGGCGCCGGCCCGCAGCAGCGCCCCTCGGGCCGAGGCGAGGTTGTAGTCGGTCAGCAGTTCGTGGGGCGTCGGCAGTTCGCAATGGTGAAGGAGCATCGCCTCGGGGAGGTCGGCGTAGAGCGCCTCGTCGATGGCCTCCGCGGTGATGCCGAGCTCCTCCGCGAGCGCGCCGAGGAGGTCGCCGCGGAAGCGGGTGCCGGGCACGCCGGGGACCATCGAGACGGGATCGCCCGAGGCGGAGACCTCAAAGAGCCGCCGCCGCAGCTCCACCGGGTCGGCCGGCGCCTGTACGAGCCACTCCGAGCGGTCGTCGAGCAGCTTCGCCAGCCCGCGCGTCAGCTTCTGCGAGGCCTCGTCGCCCACCAGCTCGTCGATGGCCGCATCGAGTTCGAGCCGCGGCCGGCCGAGCTGCGCG
>CAIWGR010000225.1 GCA_903912275.1 uncultured delta proteobacterium | reverse complement strand
GTTTCGGTGACCCCCACCGCGGTCACTGCGGAGTATGTGCGCGCCTGGCTTCCCAGCGAGGAGCGAACCGGGCAGACCAATCGCGAGGTGGCAGCGACCTGGACAGTGCCGGCACCCTAACGCGGTGCCGCCTAGGGGGCGAGCACCTGCTCGACCTCGGGGCGGCGAAGTCCCTGCGGATAGCGCGCGAGGTATTGCGACGACTGCCGGCGCGCCTCTGCATCGCGGCCGAGATACTGCAGCGCACGGATGCGGAGGAAGAGGGCATCTTCGCTCCGCCTATCCGCGGGATGCGCCTCCATGAAGGCCGCGAGCTCTCTCTCTGCACCCGCATAATCGCCGTCGCGAAAGACCTTCACTGCCTCGGGAAAGCCGGTCGGAGCCGGACGCCTCTTCATGGTCGCAGCGGCCGACGCTGGCTCCTCGACAAGGGCTGCCGGCGCGGCGATTGCATTCGCCTCCGCTGCGGGCGCCGACGCAGCAGTCCTCGCTGATGCTTCGCGTTGCGGCGCAGCCGCTGCGGGCGGTTCGATGGCGGGTCGCGCGGGTGCGACCTGCAGGGATGTGGGCGCCGACGCAGGAGGCAGCGAGCGCGACGGCTCCGCTGCGTGCCAGCGCTCGCCTGCCTCCACGAGACGGTGCTCGCCGGGCAGCCAGAGCTCGACGCGGCCTTCCGACACCGCCACCTCCTGCGTCGCGCCGCGCTTCACGCGGACCGTGAACCGGGTTCCGCGCACCGCGAGCCGACCGTCCGGTAGGTCGATGGCGAACTGCTGCGACGGAAGGAGATGGTCAACATGCACCGCGAGGCTGCCGTCCCCCAGCCGGAGCCGGGTCTCGGCGCCGCTCGCCAACGTCTCGAACTCCGTGCCGGGCGCTGCGGCCAGTTCGAACCGGGTTGCGGGCGGTGCATCGGTCGATAGGCGGAGCCAGGTCACGAGCGCGACAAGGCCGGCGGCGCCGAGCCCGCCCGCAAGCAGACGCCGGTTGCGCTGGCGGCGGCGCATCGCGGTCACCTGTTCGGGGGTAAGTGCGGCGCGAACCGCCTCGCGTCCCTCAGGCTTCCACACGGGGGGCGGCGAGGCCCGGAGCGCCTGCAGGATGGCGCTGTCGCTGCCGAGCTGCTGCTGGCAACGGGGGCATTGCGTCAGGTGGTCGCGCAGTTCGCCATCCGGGAGTGTCTCCGGCGAGGCGATGCTGGCCTGCTCAACGGCCGGCCAGCGTGGGCATTGCGGAGCCTTCATGGGACCTCCTCCTGGAGCGCGCTTCGTAGCTCGCGCCTGGCATGGTGAAGCCGCGTCCAGACGGTCGCGACAGGGATGTCGAGCAAGGTGGCGGCCTCTTCACCACTGAGCCCTTCGAGCGCGACGAGCACGAAGGCCTCGCGCTTGCGGTGGCTCATCGCGGCGAGCGCGGCCTGAGCGCGCGAGGCGAGTTCTCGCGCTGCCGTTTCGCGCTCCGGGTTCACCGGCTCCGCAGGTGCGGGCGGGTCGAGCCTCCAGCGGGCCATGCGTCGGAGGGCCCGCGCTGCAGAGCGACGGTTGCGACGGACGAGCATGGTCGTGACCCCGAAAAGCCAGGGCTTCGCGGAGCGGCTCGTATCAAAGCGGCGCGCGGTGTTGGGCAACTCGAGGAAGAGGGTCTGGAGCAGGTCGTCGAGCTCCTCCTCGGGAACCTGCAATCGGGCGCAGAAGCGACGGAGCGTGTCGGAGTAGCGATCGAACAGCAGTCCCAGCACCTCGAGGTCGCCGCGCTGAAGCCGAGCGAGAAGCTCTTCATCCGGCAGCGCCGTCAGGTCGCTCACGGAGCAAACTCCAACCCCACGAGGAGCGCGAAGCCTGATGCGGGAAGGGGAGGCAGTCCCTTGGTGGTCGCGCCCTTGGCGCGAAGGCCGGTGAGCGACAGGTCGGCGTGGGCGCCCGTGCGCAGCGCGACATGACGGCCAAGCCGCCGGTGGTGGGTCAATTGGCCGCCGATGGTCCACTGCTCGCCGCTCAGGTCGAGCGCGTTTTTCTTCGCCGGGTCGGGGTTATCGGCGCTCTCCGCAAAGGTCTGCCAGCCGCCGCGCAGCAGCAGGTCGAGCCGCTGGCCAGACCCCTCCAGCAGGGGTACGCCCGCGCCAAACCAGAGGTCGGAGGAAGAGGCCGTGAACCCTGCCAGCGGACGACCGCCGGGTGTGATCGCAGGCGACCATCGAACCCCCGCTTCCACGACGGCCGACGCAGGCTGCCAACTCCATCCCGTCTCGATCGCAAACAGCCCGATGCCCGGCTCAGGATGCCACCCGAGCCCCGTCGCGGCGAAGAGCGCATGCGAGGAGCGCAGCGGCAGGATGGCGACTTCGTTCGGGGGTTCCGCGGCCGGCGTGATCGTGAGCGGCTCAGCGCTGACTGCCTCTGCGGGAGGCTGCGCTGGCGGCGCGGTGCGGGGCGGCGGCGGCGGCGCGAGGAGCAGCGCATCGATGGTGTCTTCCAACTCTTCAGCGGCTTCGATGGTCCTGCGGGCAACCCGACCGTCACGCGTCGTCATCATCAGCGTCTGCGCCTCAGACTCCGCGACGACCACGAGCTTCAGGCAGCTTCGCTCCTCCTCAGGCTGGCTGGCCAGCCAGGCTCGCAACTGCTGCGCCAGTTGCGGCTCCGCCACGACTTCGCAGCCGTCGGCGCGGGGGAGGGCGCCGAGCATCGCGAAGGCCAAGGTGGCTGAGACAGGGAGAAACTTCACGGAGGCTCGTCGGGGGTGGCGGTCTCTCATTCGCACGCTTGGTCACAAACCTTCAATCGTCGCGCAATGAGAAAAAGGATGAAGGAAAGGTAACCCGCGCGGCGAATAGGAGAGTCTGGATTCAGTTGCTTCCTTTCGGAGGGTCTTCGATGCGGGTGTCTGGTTGGTTGAAGGTTGTCTCTCTCGCCCTGCTGCTCGTCGCCTGCGGTGACGACACGCTGCCCCGCTCCTCCTCTTCCTCGTCGGAGGCAGACACGGCCCGGGTTGATACGGTCGAGGATGCGGGTTCCGGCTCCGGCGATACCGCCACGGGGGCTGATACCACGGACGAGGATACTGCAGTCGACAGCGGCAGTGGCGACACCACGGCCGACAGTGGCAGCGGCGATACCACGCTCGAGGATGCCGCCGTCGAAGACACGAGCATCGCCGACACAACGAACGACACGGGCAGCGATACCGCCATCGATACGGGCAGCGACACGGGCAGCGACACGGGCGGCCCGGTGCTGCCCACCCGTCCCAACTTCGTCGTCATCATGGGTGAGGCGCGCGGTTGGACCAGCCAGTCGACCCTGATGAACGAGGAGATCGCCGACTCGGTCAGCACCATCTTCCTCACGCCGAACCTCGACTCCATCGCAGACGCCGGCATGACCTTCTCGGATTTCTACGCGCCCTCGCCCCGCTGCATGCCCTCGCGCGCCGCCTTCTTCTCGGGCCGCTCGCCGGCGCAGATTCACATGACCTTCATCCCCGAGGGTGCCCGTGACGGCGTTCCCACCGGCACCGTCACGCCGCCGACCCCGCTCGTCGACCTCCCGACCGACCTCGACACCATCGCCAGCCTTCTCCGCGGGCAGGGCTATGCAACGGCCCACTACGGCAAATGGCATGCGAGCAAGACGGTTGATCCGACGGCCTATGGCTTCGACGAGAGCGATGGCCCCACGGCGAACCGCGGCCCCACAAACGTGGACAACCCCAACCCTTCCGAGGCCTATCTCATCACCGAGCGTGGAGCGACCTTCATGCAGCGGGCCGTGGCCGCCGGTCAGCCCTTCTATGTGCAGATGTCGCACTACGGCGGCACCGCGGAGATCGACTCGCTCCCTGACACCTACGCGGCCACCGCAGCGCGCCTGCCCGGCGAGCAGGTCAAGACCATCGCCGATGCCGCCGTCGTCGCCGACATGGATATCACCATCGGCCAAGTCCTCGACCAGCTCGACGCGCTCGGCATCGCCGACAACACCTACATCATCTACACCGCCGATCATGGCCGCGCGGGCGCCAACGCCAACCCGCCGCTGGAGCAGGGCAAGGGCAGTGTCTGGGAGGGCGGCATCCGCGTGCCCCTCATCGTTCGCGGCCCCGGCATCCCCGCCGGCATGCACACCCACGAGCGGGCCTCGCAGGTCGACATCCTGCCCACCATCGCGCAACTCGCCGAGGTTCCCGCGCTGCCGAGCGGCCTCGAGGGCGGCAGCCTCGTCAGCATCCTCACCGGCGGCTCGGGCGTCACCCGCGCCCGCACCGACTTCGTCGTCCACTTCCCCCACTACGACAAAGACCCGCTCGGCCCCGCCTCCACCATCATCAGCGGCGACTACAAACTCATCCACTTCTACGAAGACAACAGTTACAGGCTCTTCGACCTGCTCGCTGACTATCAGGAGCAGAACGACCTCTCGGCCAGCGATCCCGCGCGGACCGCTTCGCTTGCAGCCCAACTCAGCGCCTACCTGACGGAAATCGGCGCCCAGATGCCCGTGGTGCCATGATGAATCATCCTCTCCGTGCGGTGCCGCTCTTTCTTCTGCTCGCCGCCTGCGGCGACAGCGGCCCCTCCTCCGGCAGCGCGGGCGACCGGTCTGACACCAGCGCCGACACGGCCTCGGACAGCTCGTCCGACGCCGTGCTGGACGATACCGCGGTCGATGCTGCGGAGGGCTCGGACGCAGATGGAGGCGCCGATACGACGGCCGACACCGCTGCGGAAGACACAACGGCCGACACCGCCGCCGACGGCTCCGGCGACGGGCTCACCCCCGCAGAGCGCCGCTGCGCGCGCATCCGCGCCTCGGTGGAAGAGGCCGGCTTTGCCGACAAGATGACCATCACCTGCGATGCCAGCAAGGCGGAACTCACCTCGAACACCTACCCCGACCACGACCTCATGAACGGCATCATTGCCACCAATGAGCAGATCCCCGTCGAGGCACCCGGCCACACCGTCCCGGTGATGCTTGCCCCCACCTTCGCCCCCGCCCCGCTCACCGTCGATGGCGCGCTCGGCGTCGCCGTCAACGGCGTCCCCATCTACGACTACTCCGGCGCAGGCGACATCGACACCAGCACCTACGACCCGGCCGTCGACACGCTCGTCACCGGACAGCTCGACCACTGCGGCGGCCACTCGGGCCGCGGCGACGACTACCACTACCACGCAGCACCCGTCTGCATGATCGCCGCGATGCCCAACCGCGACAGCCAACCCATCCTCGGCTGGGGCTTCGACGGATTCCCGATGTTTGGAGACACCAACCCCGACGGCTCGACCATCCCGGCCGGCACACTCGACAGCTGCAACGGCCAGCCCGACCCGGAGTTCGGCTACCGCTACCACACCAGCGTTGCGCCCCCCTATGTGATGAAGTGCCTCAAGGGACAGGTCGACCTGACCACCGTGCCCCGCGTCCGCCCGCTCTCGCGTCAGGGCGGCGGCGGCGGCCGGACCAGCGGGCGCCCGCCTGCCGGCGGTGTGCAGGGGCTTGTCCATCGGGTGGAGGCGAGCGGCCTGCACGCGCTCGAGTACACCTACAATGGTCAGCCCTACTACCTGCACTACACCCCCCGTCCCGACGGCTGCTTCGACTTCGAGACGAGCACCGTCACCTCAAACGGCGTCTTAGAGACCGGAGTCTTCTGCCGATGATGGCCGCTCGCGCCGGTCTCTTGGCTGGCACCGCCGTGGTGGTTGGCCTGCTGGCCCCTGCCCACCTGCAGGCCCATCTTCCGAGCGAGACCTCGGCGGAATTGCGGCTCCGAGAGGGTACGTTGGAGGTGTCGCTCGCTGTCAGCGCTCGTCGGCTTGTGGAACCTGCCGCCTCCGGTTCCGGCGTGGCGGCTGGCTCCGGCGCGGTGGCCGCCGGCCTTCAGCTGGCGGGCGCCTTCGCGGCGGTGGATTCCGTTGCGCTGCAGTGCGGCGGAGCGTCCGTTCCGCTCGCGCTCGTCGGCAAACTCGATGGTGATGCGCTCATCGCAGCCGCGGGCGGTGCGGAGCGCCAGCTGGTCGTGCAGCTCCGGGGGGACCGACCGGCCGATGCGCTGCTGCGCAAAGGCTGCAGCCTCTTTCTGCCCGCCGCATTTGGCCCCTACTTTGCCTCGATGTCGGCGCCGCAGCCCGTCTTCGCGGCCGGCGGAGGCTGGAGCACACTCACGGTCACCGGCATCGAAGCGCCGCACGCAACGCCAGCCGCGCCAGCGTCGATGTTGCCGCGATGGGTGGGGTGGCTTGTGCTGGGGGCCTCACTGCTCGCGGCCCGCGTCGGATTTCTTTGGGGAAGGAGGAAGCCATGATGAGACAGTATTGGCAGGTTGGATTGCTCGCGTTGCTGGTGGCCTGCAGCGGTGATGCGGGCGTGGGGAACGACGCCGACGCTAATCAAGACACGGGCCTCGACGCGGCCGATGCTCTCGACGGCTCTGGCGAAGCAGATGGCTCGGCCGATGCTGCCGTTGCCGACGACACCGAGGCAGGGAGCGACACCGAACCGGGGAGCGGCGCGGCCGCCGCAATCGATGACAGCGTGGACCAAGACGCCATCGCTGATTCGGGCGCCGACACCACCGCTGATTCAGGCGCAGACACGAGCGCGGAAGACACGGCCACCGACACCGCCGCGGATGCGACCGCCTCGTTGCTGCTCACCAGCCCCGTGATGGTCGACGGCGGCACCATGCCAGCCCGTCACACCTGCGACGACGCTGGCCTCTCGCCTCCGCTCGCATGGAGCGGGGTGCCCGACGGTACGGGCGCCTTTGTGCTCCTCGCCACCACCCTCGCGCGCGACGGCAAGAAGTGGAACTGGGTGCTCTTCAACCTTCCGGCCTCGCAGACCGGACTCGCGGAGGGGCAGACCGACGCGGGCACCTTCGGCCGCACGAGCGACGGCCCGGCGCTCGCCTACGCGCCCCCCTGTTCGCAGGGGCCTGGCGAGAAGTTCTACACCTTCACGCTCTATGCGGTCGACGGGCCGCTCTCCTTCACCGGTGACCCGTCCACCGTCACGGGCGACGTGGTCGAGGCTGCGCTCGTGGGCCACGTGCTGGCGGAGAGCGCCCTCACCGTGGGTTACACCCGCCCCGTCCCCTAGTTCGGCGCCCGCTGCGCCGCCTGCCGCATCGCCTCGGCCGCTTCGGCCGCCTGGCCGTTGGCCTGCAGCACGGCCGCGAGCGTGCGGAGCGTCGCCACCGACGGCGCCCAGGCCGCCGCTGCCTTGGCGTGGAGCAGCGCCCGCTCGCCATTGCCCCGCAGCTGGAACCACTCCGCCGCCCGCATCGCGCCTGCCGGGTCGTCGAGGGTGAGCGAGAGCCAGGCCTCCACCTCTGCAGCCTGCGCCTCTGTCATCGGGTCGCGGCGGGTGGCCCAGAGCGCCGCGAGTCGCTCGTCGAGCGCCGTTGCAGCGCGGAAGGGAAGCAGCGACGAGCGCGCCGCCGGCAGCCGGCCGAGCAACCGGATGGCCGCACTTCGGACCTCGACGGAGGGGTCTTGCAGCGCTCTTTGCAGGAGCGCCTCGCCGCCGGCGAAGGGTGGGGCGACGGCCGCCAGCAGCCGCACCCGCTCGCGCGCACTCCGCTCCATGCCGAACCGGGCGGCTACCCGTTCAGCCGCGGTCGGCTCGCCCGCCGCCACGGCGTCCAGCGCGGTGGCGACGCTCGCGGCTCGGCGTGACAGGATCGCTGGCCACCAACGCTCCGCGGTGGCCGCAGCCCAGACGGCATCTCGCTCGTTGTGGCAGCCCGTGCAGACCTCTGGCGCGCCGCGCGCCGCGTCAGCGGCCGGGTCGGGCGTGTAGAAGCGGTGGTCGCGCCGGCTGTCGCGCCCCATGAAGGTGCGCGCCGGCATGTGGCAGCTCACGCATGCAGCACCGGTGCTGCCTGCGGTGTGGTGGCTGTGTTCGGCGGCGATGACGGGCGGCTTCGACGCGAGCTGTCGCCCCGCCGGCGGCGCACCGGCGCCATGGCACTGCAGGCAGACAGCGTTGGCGGCAAGCGGCGCCCGAAGCCCCCCGCTGTGGGGGTCATGGCAGTCCAGGCAGTCGACGCCGGCCGTGTGCATCGCGCTTGAGCGGAAGGTTGCCACCTCGAAGAGCTCCTCACGGGCCCGCCCGTCGGCGAACTGGTCGTAGCCGTTCGGGTCTGTAAGCCGGAAGGGGACTGGGTCGTGGCCGGCCGCCGGCGCCAGTGACTCACCCACGGCGTGGCAGGGTTCGCAGGCAGCGGTGCGAGCGGTGGCGGCGATCACGGCCGACGGGTGGGCGGCATGGTCGACGGGGAGCGCATGGCAGGCGGCGCAGGCCACGCCGAGCGCCTGCTGGCGGGAGTCGAAGCTGTCGGTCGCGGCGTCGTAACGCTTCTCAAAACCGGTCGTGTGGCACTGCGCGCACTGGCTGTTCCATGTGTTCGAACGCGAGGCCCAGCCGCCCCATTCGGTCGCGGAGGGCGGGTCTTCGCCATGTACCGAGAACCATGCGCCGCTCTGCGTGTCGCGGGCGGGGTCCGCCACCTGAATCCGCCCCCGCTCTACCTTCACCAGCGCCTGTTCGAGAGGCGCCACACCGAGCCAACCGGCCGGCTCACCCGGAATGCCCGGCGGCATCGGTCGCCCATCCGCCGGCCGCTGCGCTGCGCCATGCTGCGAACCGCGCCAAGCCTCCGTTTCTGCGGCGTGACAGGTGGCGCAGTTGGCTGCCCCCGCCGCGGTCGGAGCCCGATCCCGCATCACTTCCGCGGTCTCCCGCGCCACCTCTGCGCTCGGCGCCGCGGCCTCGGGTGCCCGCTTGCAAGCCGCCGCTCCCGTCGCGAGCGCGAGCGCGACCGCGAGCCAAACTCTCCTCTTTCCCGTCATCCCCACTCTTCGCCCGACCGGCGCAGAACCTTCGATTCCAGTGTCCAAACTCAACGGACGCAGCGCGACTCGAAGCTGCTCTGCCCCGCTTCGCACCGGTCGTAGCCGTAGGCGGTGCAGTCGACCGTTGTCTTCCGCCCGAACAGGCAGAGCGTGAGCTCCCGCTCGCTCTCGCATGAAGCGCCACCGAAGGCGTTCACGCAGTCGGGCTCTGGCGCCGCGCAGGCCGGCCCCGGTACCTCGCCACCGACGGGCGTCTCGATGCAGCTGCCCCCCTCCGCAAGGGTGCCACAGTCGAGCGTCACCTCCATCGCATAGGAGGCGGCGCCGTCGTTCGGCATACAGCGTACCAGGTTGTTGCCCTCGCACCGGCCGTAGTAGTCGCAGAACGGCAGCATCGGCTCCCGCACGCAGGTGGCCGTCGGCAGGCAGGCCCCGTTGGGGCAGACACGCTCCACGCATTCGGCGCCAACCCGCTCGCAGTCGGTGGTCCGGTACCAGCGGTATTCGGTTCCGTCCCAGAGACAGGCCTCGAGCATGCTCCCGTCGCACCGCCGTACCCGCTCGTTCTGGTCACAGGGGCCCAAGAGCCGCGCCGCGTCGCAATCCCGCGCCTGCTCGCAGTCGGTCGCATCGTTCAGGCACTGCACGAACGCGCACGACCCGAAGGTCGCCTTCGCGTAGCCGGCGAGCAGCACCTCGCCGTAGAACATGCCGCGCGAGAGATCGTCGAGGAAGGCCGCAGCCGGCAGGTTGAGGCAGGCCGCACCGCGGAGCGCACCCTGCACGAACTGACCGTTGCTCAGGCCGCAGTAGAGCGCCTCCGTCTCGGCGGAGCGGGCCGGTGTGGCGAGCGGCGGGGCTTCGCGCGGAGGTAGCGGGCTGGTGTCGACGGTCGCGGTGTCTGCAACTGTGGTGTCGGCCGGCGCCGTGTCCCTCGGTGCGGTGTCGGCGGTCTCAGCATCGCCGCCTGCATCCTGCGCCACGACCGAGGTTCCGGTCGTTGCTGTGGTACCGCAGCCGTGCAGGGGCATCAGCAGAAACAGAGAAAGCAGAGCAGGGCGCAGCAGCATCGGATGACTCACTTGGGGACCCGCCCGCGCTAGGTGGGGTCCGATTCTGGCGCAAGCCTGCGCCCGGAAGCGCGAGCCGGCGGCGCTGCCTTCAGAGCCCCGCCACCGCAGCGTCGAGCCGCGCAAGGTTTTCGTCGGTACGGAGCTCCACGCCGCTCGCGGCGACCTCGTCGCGCTCCTCCTTGGTCTCATACCGCTGCAGCAGCGTCAGCCGCGTCCCCTGCGCCAGCGGCGCGAGGCGGTAGGTGGTCCACTCCTCGTCCAGGAACTCGTCGTCCTCCACCACCTGGGCGATGTCGAGCAGGGTAGGGCGCTCGAAGGCGACAAAGACCCCCTTCATCGACAGGCTCTTCCGCGACTTCGCATGCCGCCAGACATAGTGGAAACTCCCCTCCTCCCTGGCCTCCACGCTGCACTTGACGATGGACCAGCCGCCGCCGTTCGCCATCCAGCGCTTGAGAAGTTCGGGCTCGGTGAGCCCGCGGAAGAGGGCCTCTGCGCTGGCAGCGCAGTCGCGGGTAAGAAGCAGCGAAAGCTCGCCATCGAGGGTCAGGTCTGTCGCCATGCGGAGTCTCCGGCAGTGTGAGCGGCTCTTCTAGGCTGCAGGCGCCCGCGGGGGAAGCAGAACCGTAACCGCTCCGGCTCTCCGAAGACTCCGTCGCCTAGAAACGGGCCGTGATGCCCAACGCCACCGCCGTGAGCGCCCCATCTTCACCCACGGCGGCCTGCTTCACCTCCAGCATCGTGCTGAGGTGGGGCGTGGGGCTGTAGCCGGCCACGAGCGTCACGTCGGCCTGGTCGATGGCCTCGTCGCCAAACTCCTTCTTGAGCTGGTCGACGCGGACGGTGACATTGGTCTTGTCGTTGAGCGCCTGGGTGGCGAGCAGCGTCCAGCCAACGGCCTCCCTTCCATCTTCCGTGGCGAAGAGATACTCGCCCGATAGGGTGAGGTCGCCGAGCTCGTATCCGGCCGTCAGATTGGCCATGGTGCGGGCAGGAGTTTCGCCCTCCGGTGCGGGGCCGTGCGTGGCGACCAGTCCAACCCAGAGGGGCCCTTGCTCCAGGTCTACCCGTCCACCGATCACCGCACCGCCAACCGCGGCCGGTGTGTCCCACGCGGCCGTGGTGAAGAGCTGCACCGAGCCGAGGGCCACCTCCTGCATGATGAAGAGGCCGGTGAGGTTGGAGGGCACGCCGTAGGACCAGATGAGGCCGCCACTGACGGTGGCGAGGTCGACGGGGTCGAGCGACTCCAGGCCGATGGGTGCGTTCTGCTTGCCCACGGTGATGGCCAGACCGTCGGCCGCGTCGGGGCTCCAGGTGACGAAGCCCTGCTCGACGAGGCCGTCAGCGGCCGCGAGGGGAGACGAGGGGAAGTAGTTCAGGTCGAGCCCGATCTCGAGCTCGGGGTCGGGCGTGAAGCGGGCGTCGAGCTCTGCCTGGCCGAGCCCGAAGGCGATGCCGCGGGAGCCGGCGGGGAAGCCGTCGAGTGGGGCGAAGAGGGAGCTGTCGACAAAGCCGGAGAAGGAGGGTGCGGCGGCCTCGACGGTCGCGGCGGGTGCGGGAACCTCGAGGAGGATCGCCTCTTGGGCATTGGCCGCGGCGGGCAGGGCAACGAGGAGAGCGGTCGCGGGGGCGATAATGGCTATTTTTTGCATCTTTTCTCCTGAAAACACCGCAAATAGTGCAGCGCGTCAAATCTGCGTTATCGCATCAACCCATGTCAACCTCAAAGTGTGGGCCTCCGCACAATGGTTCTGACCTACCGCCCGTCGACCTGCCAGTTCTTGTTGCCCCAACGCCCACGCTCGACCATGCCCGCCCGATGCGTCGCCTCCTCTTCCGACTCTTTGCCCTCACTGCCGCCGCCGCCTTTGCCGGCAGCATGGCCCTCTTTGCCCTCGCCTGGCTCGGCCTGCCGCAGGTGGCGCTCCAGCGCCCGCCCACGCTCCCCGCCGGCGCTGCCGCCGCCATCGACCTCGCGCTGCTGGCCGCCTTTGGCCTCCACCACTCGCTCATGGCCCGAGACCGCGCCAAGGCCCTCCTCCTCCGCTACTGGCCCGCGCCGCTCGAGCGCGCCCTCTATGTCGCCGTCGCCTCCGCCTTCACCGTGCTGCTCGTACTCGCCTGGCAGCCGGTCGGTCCCGCGCTCTGGCGGCTGAGCGGCGCCCCTGCGCTCCTGCTCCAACTCACCGCCCTCGCAGGGCTGGGCATCTCGATGGCGGCAGCTCTCACCTTCGACCATCTCCACCTCATCGGCCTGCGCCAACTGGTTGCGCACGAGCGGGGCGAGCCCATCCCGCCCGCGCAGTTTGCCACGCCCGGCCTCTACCGCCTCGTCCGGCACCCCATGCAGTCGGGCCTGCTCCTCTTCCTCTGGTCCACGCCGACCATGACCGCGGGTGGCCTGCTCTTCGCTGGCGGCCTGACCCTCTACATCCTCATCGGCCTCCACTTCGAGGAGCGGTCCCTCCGCGCCACCTTCGGCGCCGACTACGAGGCCTACGCCGCCCGCGTGCCGGCGCTCATCCCCTTCCTACGGCCGTAGGGAAGTGGACTCCGGCGCTGCACCTTATCGCTCCGCCACCGCCGCTTCCCTCCGGCTCCTTCGTTGCTGACCGTCACGCTCGCGCGCGAAACCTGACAGTGCTGACGACCGATGGTCGAGGCGCTACTACCCTGACCCGGCGCTTGGCCTCCGCCTGCGCAGCAGGTAGGGGCCTGCCTCACTCCCCAATCTACGAGGCCCTATGACCTGTCTACTCTGTGCCTCAACCGCCGACCTTGCGCAGGTCACCCTCGAGCCCCGCCGGACACCCGCTGACGAGGTGACGCTTTGCGATGGCTGCAGGAGCCACCTCAGCGGAGCCGCGTTGCGCGACGCCGCCGCCGCAGCCTTCCTACGCGACACCATCTGGAGCACAGACGAGGTTACCCAGGCGCTCTCCTGGCGCATGCTCACCCGCCTGAGCGGTGAGGCCTGGGCCACCGAACTGCTAGAGCAGGTCTGGCTTGACGAGGGGCTCGCCGCCTGGGCCGCTGCAGGCCTCGCAGCTGCCGCTGCCGGCGACGATGTGCTGGTGGTCCGCGACAGCAACGGAACGCCGCTCGTCGAAGGCGACGCGGTCACGCTCATCAAAGACCTCGAGGTCAAGGGCGCCGGCTTCACTGCAAAGCGGGGCACCCTTGTGAAGGGCATCCACCTCACCGACGAGGCCGGCATGGTCGAGGGCCGCGTCAACGGCATCACCATCGTCCTCAAGACCCAGTTCCTCAAGAAGGCCTGAGCCGCCGCTTCAGCACTGCCGCCGTATCTCTTGACGCCATTTGCAGGGCAGCGCATAAGCGCGCGGCTCCCTCACGAGGTTCCCATGTTCCGCACCGTGCTGAACGAGACAAGTGCTGCCCATCTCCATCGCAACCCCGGCATGTATGCCGCGATTGCGAGCGCCACCCACCACCCCGAGACAACCCGGGTGCTCACGGCGACGGCGGAGGAGGGCACCGATGTTGTCCGCTTCCTCGTGTCGCGCGCCTCGTCCGACCGCTTCCTGGCCGCGGCCGCGGCGGGCCGCAGAGCCTGCATCGTCGCTGCCTCGCTCGCCGACTACGAGACGCTGCAATACAAGGGCGAACTGGTCGAGGTCCGCGATGCCAACAACGACGAGGTCGCTGCGCTGCGTCGCTCCGTCGACGCCTTCTGCGCGCTGGTCGGTCACGTCGGAATCGACCCCACCCGCTACCGCGCCCACCTCGAGGTTGCCCCCTTTGCAACGCTGCGGCTCCGGGTCGACAGCGTCTTCGACCAGACGCCCCGCGTGGGCGCCGGTGAGCTCGTAAGCACCCCGGGAGGCCAGCCGTGAGCACCAGGACCTTTACCTCGATTCCCGCAGCGATGCGGCCTGCCATGCAGGGTGTCATCCCTACCTGCATGAGCACCTGCAGCCCCGAGGGCGAACCCAACGTGACCTACATCTCGCAGGTCTGGTTCGTCGACGAAAAGCACCTCGCCATCTCCTGCCAGTTCTTCAACAAGACCACACGGAATGTGCGCGGCAACCCGCCCGCCTCCATTCTCACCACCTGCCCGCAGACCTATGCCAACTGGCGGGTATCTGCCCGCTTCGTGGAGTCGCGGACCAGCGGCCCGCTCTATGATGAGATGGCCGACCACCTCGCGGTCATCGCCTCCATGGCCGGCATGTCGGATGTCTTCCGTCTGCTCTCTGCCGACGTCTACGAAGTCGATCTGGTAGAGCTCATCCACCCGGGCGTGCCGGCCGTCGAACTGCCGGAATGACCGTCGCGCTCCCAGTCGACGCGGCGCTGCTGCGGGCTACCCGTGCGCTCGACCTGATCCGCGGCATGGGCCCGGTGCTCGTCGAGTCGGTCTCGCTTCAGGTGCTCCTGCCGGCGCTGCTCGCCAGCATTGAGACCCTCTTCGGCCTCGAGCACACCTACATCCTGCTGCCGGATGCCGAGTGCCGCATTCTGGAGGTCGTGGCTGCCCGAGGCGCGGCAGCGTCGCAGCTTGGTGCCAAGATTCCCGTTGGCATCGGTCTCGCCGGCGTGGCAGCCGCCAACCGGCGCCCCGTCCGAATCGGCAATGTGCAGGCAACGCGTCGCTACATGGCG
>CAIWGR010000224.1 GCA_903912275.1 uncultured delta proteobacterium | reverse complement strand
CCTTTCGGCCACTCCCGCGCCCTTTGTGCATTCCGCTTCGAGCGGCGACAGCGCGGCGCGTCACCTCGAAAGCCTTGACGCGTCACCTCAACTACTTACGATACGCCAGTTACTCAGCGAGGTCTCTCATGCGAAACCGTCTCTCCTTCGTGCGCCTTCTGGCGGCTTCTCTCCCTCTTGTAGCGCTTGCCGGGTGCAGCGAAGAGAGCAAACAGGTGATCGCAGACCCTGCGCTGATTCCAGCCGACGGCCTGCTCCGGCGCCTGACCGAGACCCAGTTCCAGTCCTCCCTCGAGGAGGTCTTCGGGCCGGAAGTGCCCGTGCCGGTCAACCCAGAGCCGGATGTGCAGCTTGGCCGCTTCCTCAGCGTTGGCGCGACACAGGCCACCTTCTCGCCCCGCGGCGTCGAGGCCATCGAGAAGGTCTCCTTCGACCTGGCCAAGAAGGCCATGGCGAACGAAGCCGTTCGCGCCCGCCTCGTCCCTTGCACGCCCGCTGCGACCCGTGATGACGCCTGTGCTACCACCGCCCTGACCAAGCTTGGCGAGCAGCTCTGGCGGCGACCCGTGACGGCGGAAGAGTCCGCCACGTTCGTAGAACTCTCCGGCGTGGCGGCGACCACGCTCGGCGATTTCTATGATGGGCTGGAGTATGGCATCGCTGGCATGATCCAGTCGCCCAACTTCCTCTTCCGCGCCGAACTCGGCGGGAGCGAGGGCAGTGGCGCAGCCGTCGGCCGGCTCAACGATTTCGAACTCGCGACCCGGCTCGCCTACTTCTTCTGGAACACCTCGCCGGACGACGCCCTCCTCGCCGCAGCGGAGCAGGGTCTCCTCTCGACGGACGACGGGCTGCGCGCTCAGGCAGAGCGCCTCTTCGCAGACCCGAAGGTCCACGGGGGCGTCCGCAACTTCTTCAACGAGTACTTCCGGCTCTACGAGCTCGACAAGCTCGACAAAGACCCGACCATCTTCGAGCACGCCCGCCCCGAGCTGGGACCCATCGCGCGGGAGGAGACACTCTCCACCATCGAGGCGCTGCTGCTCGAGGAAGAGGGCGACTACCGGGAGCTCTTCACAGGCCGCCGCACCTTTCTCAACCGCGAGCTGGCCTCAGTCTACCGGGTACCCGCGCCGGCCCGCGAAGGGTTCGCAGAATACGTCTACCCGCCCGATTCGCCCCGTGCAGGCTTCCTCGGCCAGCTCTCCTTCCTTGGCCTCAACTCGCACGCCGTCGCCTCTTCGGCCACCAAGCGCGGCCTCTTCATCCGCGAGCGGCTGCTCTGCAAGCGCATCAACCCGCCGCCGGTCAACGTCAGCACCGCCCTCCCCGAGGTGAATCCGGACGCGAAGACGCTGCGTGAGCGGCTCTCGACCCACGCCACCAACCCGAGCTGCGGTGGCTGTCACAACCTCACAGACCCGATCGGTCTCGGCCTCGAGAACTTCGACGCGATGGGACAGTACAGGACCGTCGATAACGGCGGCGCGATCGACCCCGCGGGCGACCTTGATGGCGCACCCTTCGCAGACGCCCGCGGCGTTGCGGAGCGTGTTGTCCAGCACGAGGATTTCGGCAGCTGCTTTGTCTCGAACCTCTACCGCTACGCCACAGGCCACGAGGAGAACTTCTCCGAGTTGCCCATTCTGAACGGGCTCACGGGCGAGCTCGAGGCCTCTGGCTATCGCCTCAAGCCTGCGATGATTGGCATTGTCATGAGCGAGGGCTTCCGCTCCGCCTCGAAGGCCCAGTAGGAGCTCCGATGAACCTCTCTCAACCCTCTCGTCGTCGCTTTCTTCGTGGCATCCTTGGTGGTGCCGCCGTCGGCGTAGGTCTGCCGTGGCTCGAGCTGATGGCCCGGCCGTCGGTTGCCAACGCCGCCGCAACCGACGCCTTCCCGCGCCGCTTCGTCATCTTTTTCTGGGGCAACGGCGTCCTGCCCGAAAAGTGGGTCCCCTCCACGACGGGCACTGGCTTCGAACTCTCCGAGCAGCTGGCGCCACTGGCCTCCATCCGCGAGCATGTCTCCGTCGTGAGCGGCATGTCGGTGAAGACGGGGAATCCCGTGGCGCATCTCGCAGGTCCGAGCGGCTTTCTTGCAGGCCGCCCGCTCATTGTGAACGGCAACGACTCCACCTTCTCAGGCCCCTCGATCGACCAGATCATCGCTTCGGAGATTGGGGCGAACACAACCTACCGTTCGCTGGAAATCGCCATCCAGGAGAGAGCCCGCGGGCTCTCCTATGTCGCCTCCAACCAGGTGAATCCTGCCGAGTCCAACCCGCGTCTCCTGTTTGAGCGGCTCTTTGGAGGCTCGTTCCGCGCGCCCGGCGAGGCGCCCATCATCGACCCGACACTTACGCTCCGTCGAAGCGTCCTCGACGCCGTCAGCGACGACATTGGCCGGCTCAAGCGCCGCGTTGGCACCGCCGACCAGCTCCGGCTGGACCAGCACCTGTCGGGCGTCCGCGACCTCGAACTCCGCGTTGCGCGACTGCAGGAAGACCCGCCAAACCTCGCCGCCTGCTCCAGACCGATGGAGCCGGGTGAGTATCCGCCCATCGATGGTCGGCCTCAAATGAGCGCGATCACCTCGGTGATGGCAGACCTTGCTGCCATGGCCCTCGCCTGCGACCAGACCCGCGTACTGAGCATGTGGTATAGCGCCTCGCTGAACGGCATCCTCTTCCCCGGCGCATCGGCAGGGCACCATACGCTCACACACGACGAGCCCGGCGACCAGCCCATGGTCAACATGATCGTCAAGAGCATCATGGGCGACTTCGCAACCTTCGTGGAGAAGCTCGCTTCCGTCGATGAGGGCGAGGGCACGCTTCTCGACCACACCGGCATCCTCGCCACCACAGACTGTGCGATGGGCCGGAACCACTCCACCGATGACTACCCCATTCTCCTGGTCGGCAAGATGGGCGGCTACCTCAAGCCGGGCACCCACTACCGCTCGAACAGCAGCGAGAATGTGGCCAAGATCTCCTACACCATGGCCCAGGGCATGGGCGTCAACCTGCCCAGCTTCGGCGAGGGCGAAGGCGAAGTGAACTCTATCGTAAGCGAGGTCGTGGCATGAAGACCCTCACCCTGTCTGTCCTGTTCGCCACCTGCGCTGCGCTTTCTGCCTG
>CAIWGR010000223.1 GCA_903912275.1 uncultured delta proteobacterium | reverse complement strand
CCGCCGCCCTCCGTGCGCGCCCCGTCGAAGGCGGCCGCTGCCAGGTCGAGGATGAAGGCTTGATCGACCTTCACGCCTGCATCTCCGCCAGAGGGGAGCTGCTCCGCAGCGGGCGCGGGCTGGGCTGCGTCAGCCGCGAGTGCAGCGGCGAGGGCTGCCTCTTCGTCGGTCGCCTGTGCAGCGGCGACCGCGGGCGTAAGGCCGGTCACGAGGAGCAAGAGGATGGAGGGCTTCATGAGCGGTCCGAGTTGGTAGCGCGGCGACATTGCTGCAATAGCATTGCAACTGAATCCCACTAACGCAACTGTTTTGCAACAGCGAAGGGCATCTCCAACGCGGTGCGATTGCCCTCCCGCGCAGCGTGACTTAGAACTGCCGCTCCACCGCAGCCAGGAGCGGCCCCATGAACCCGGTCGTCCTCTACGCCATCCCCTTCTTCGTGCTCACGATGCTGGGCGAGTGGCAGCTGCTGCGTGAGCGCCGGAGTGCGCGCGGCTACACGGTCATCGACACGGCGGCGAGCCTCTCCATGGGCACCGGCTACCTCGTGATCGCGGCCGCCGCAGCCCTCCTGACAGTCCGTCTCTACCAGTACTTCGCCCAGTTCGCCGTCGCCGACCTCGGCGGCCGCTGGTGGACCTGGCCGGCGCTCATCCTGGCCGAGGATTTTTGTTACTACTGGTACCACCGGGCGGGCCACGAGGTGCGGCTCTTCTGGGCGAGCCATGTGAACCACCACTCGTCGCAGCACTACAACCTCTCCACGGCATTGCGGCAGTCTTGGACCACGCCCTTCACCGGCTGGGTCTTCTGGGTACCGCTCCTGCTGGTCGGCTTCCCTGTCGAGGCTGTGCTGCTTCAGAAGGGTATCAGCCTCCTCTACCAGTACTGGATTCACACCGAGCTGATTGGCCGCATGGGGCCGCTCGAGTGGGTGATGAACACGCCGTCGCACCACCGCGTCCACCATGGCCGCAACCTTCGCTACCTCGACAAGAACTACGGCGGCATCTTCATCATCTGGGACCGGCTGTTCGGCACCTTCGAGCGTGAGGAGGAGGCCGTCGAATATGGCCTCATTCACAATCTCGAGAGCCACAACCCGTGGGTCATCGCGATGCATGAGTGGTCGGCCATCGGACGGGACATCGCGGCGCGGCCGGCCACTGCGCTTTCGGTGCTGTTCCACCCGCCGGGCTGGGCGCCGGACGGCAAGGGGTCGACAGTAAAGCAGATGCTGGCTGCAGAGACGGCGCATCGCAAGGAGCGTTGATGAGCGGATCACTTCTCGTCAGCCGCCCTGCCCCGCTCCCCGCCTGGCTCGACCGGCGGCTCTACCCCTTTGCGCCGAAGCAGTTCGAGACGATGGAGGGAACGCTCTCCTACCTCGACGAAGGGCGCGGGCCGGTGGTGCTGCTGGTGCACGGCACGCCGAGCTGGTCGTTTGAGTTCCGCGAGGTGGTGCGGGAGCTGGCAAGGGACCACCGTGTCATCGTGCCGGACCACCTCGGCTTCGGGCTCTCCGACAAGCCTGCGCGTGACGCCCTCACGCTGGCGCAGCACCGGGCCCGCCTGGCTGCGCTGATGGAGGCGCTGGAGCTGCAGGAGGTGACGCTGGTGGTGCACGACTTTGGTGGCCCCATCGCGCTGCCGCTGGCGCTCGCGGCAGAGAGCCGCATCTCGCGGCTGCTGGTGCTCAACTCCTGGATGTGGCCGAGCGATGGCGACCGGACGATTGCCCGCATTGATTGGTTGGTGCGGAGCCCGCTTGGCCGCTTCCTCTACCTGCGACTCGGCTTCTCGGCGCGGGTCATCCTGCCGGCCGCCTTTGCCGACAGGAGGCGGCTGACACCGGCGGTCAAGGCTCACTACCACGGGCCGCTCGACTCGGCGCCGGCGCGGGCGGGAACCTATGCGATGGCGCTCGCACTCAAGGGGGGCGACGCGGAGTATGCGGCGCTCTGGGCAGGGCGCGAACGGCTCGCCGCATTGCCGATGGAGATTGTATGGGGGAGCCGCGACCCTGCGCTCACCGTGCAGCACCGCATGCGGTGGGCGGCGACCTTCCCCGAGGCGCCACTCGAGCTGCTCGACGATGCAGGGCACTTTGTGGCGGAGGAGCGGCCCGACGCCGTGGTGGCTGCGGTGCGACGGCTCACGGCCCTCGCCTAGCGCGGAGCTTCGGCAGCGGGGTCGGGTGCCGGCGTTGGTTCACGGGATGCTGCGGCACCGTTGATGGCGGCTGCGGCGCCGTTGATGGAGGCTGCGGCGCCGTCAATTCTTGTTTCCGCTGCGCCTCCAGCTTCCTCATGATTCGCCATTCCTCTTGGGCAGCCTCGCAGTCGCGCACTACGAAGGCTCCAGCCACGGCGTCGGCAGCGAAAACTCCGCCGATGATCCCCGTGCTCCATGTGAGCTCCCATACGGGCCCAAGTATCAGGCCCGCCACACTGTTCGAGCCCGATTCGTGCTGAAGCGAGATGTTCATCGGGATACTGACCAGCGCCACCGCCAAGGAGAGCGCCGAGACGACGGCATCGGCAGCCAAGGGTGTGCTGCTCACTTCGCACACCTGCGCTTCGGTTCCTGCACGCTCGAGGTGCGAACGATCGACAGATGGTCTTCCGAGATAGCAACCCGAGAGCAACATCGCGGCGGAAACGAGCAGAGCAGACAGCTGGTAGAGCCTCATGGTCTCGTCTCCTTGTCAAACAACGGGGTGAGCGTGAGGCCAAATCACCCCCGCTCACCGCGAGCGCCATGGGTATTCGAAAGGGGCGAGAGCACAAGCATCTCAGACGGGAGGGGAACGCAAGCGGCGGGTTTGGGAAGGTTGCCGCTCAAATCACTTGGAGGGGTGCTTCTGACCATCAATCGTGTGGATGACGCGCCATTCCGCCTTCGCATCCTCACAGTCGCTCACCGCGAAGGAGCCCGCTACTGCGTCGGCACCGAAAGGCAGGGCGATCAGCGCAGCGCCCGGCGCCACGATGCCTCTGAGGATCTCGTTTCCCATAGCGGCATCGAAGGAATGCGGCTCACCAGTCGATGCAGCGAACCCAACCACAGCGACCGTCAAGAAGAACGTTGAAACGACCGTCTCGACCACCATGGGCGCCCTGCTCACGTTACAAACATGGTCTTCGCTCCAGACACGGTTGGACTGAGACCGATCGACCGTGCCCCTGAAAACATAGCAACCAGAGAGCAACATCCCGGTGGAAACGAGCACAGCAGACAGCTGAAAGGGCTTCATGGTCTCGTCTCCTTGTCAATACGGGCGTTCAGGGCATGGACTCTCTGCCAGACCCCTCTTCCAAACGCGGTCGATGATATCGATTCTGCATGCCGAGCCACTCCCCCCGCGCCTCTGAACAGTCTCTTACCGCGTAAAGACCAGCCACCGCATCGGCGGCAAAGAGGCCCGTAAGTAGCGTCGGGGCGACCAATTCCGACCTCGGAGCCGAGAACAGAACATATAAGAGGGTAATGGAGAGGGAGGCCACGGTAACCACTACGTCGCCAACAATGGGGACGCCGCTCACGTGACAGACCTCGTCTTCGGTCTCGGCACGCTCGATACGAGACCGATCGAAGGAACCTCTGCCCAGGT
>CAIWGR010000222.1 GCA_903912275.1 uncultured delta proteobacterium | reverse complement strand
CGTGACGGAAGATTCCTCTTTTGGAGTGAAAACTAGTGGGCAGCCGAATCATTGGACTCGACATCGGCACGACGAGCCTCCGCGCCGTTGTGCTGGATGCAGGCTTCCGCAGCCTCTCGGTTGTGGAGATGTGCGAAACGGAGATCACGCTCGCTGCGCCGCTCGCGTCGTCGGAGACGGGCGAGGAGACTGCAGCGTCCGCCGACGCATCCGCGTCGCGGATCTTGGCGGTGTCGGAGGCGCTGGAGCGACTGCGTTCGCAGGGGATGCTGGAGGCCGAGGGCTTTGGCGTCGCCGCGACGTCGGAGGGCATCTACCTGACGCCGATCGCGCTGCCCTTTAGCGGAGCAAAGGAGATCGCAGCGGTGCTTGTGCCGCAGCTCGACGGACGCATCCCCGAGGATGTGGAGTCGCTGCAGCTTGCCTTCACGGTGGGCAACCGGTTGCCGTCAGGCGAGCATCAGGTGTTTGTTGCTGCAGCGAAGCCGGAGGCCGTGGCGGACCGCCTCGAGACGATCGCTGCGTGGGGCATCGACCCCCGCGTCTTGGAGCTGTCGCCCTTCCCTGTGGCCGCAGCGGCGGCCTGGCTTCTGGGCCCGATGCCGGAGCCTGTGGCAGTGCTGGACATCGGAGCGCAGCGGGCGTCGCTGGTGGTCATCGCCGACCAGAAGGTCGAGTTTGTGCACACGGTCGCCGGTGGCGGCGCGCTGGTCACGGCTGCGATCATGCGTGCCTTCCCGGACCTGGATGAAGAGACCGCTCGTATGGGCAAGCACCGCGATGGGAGCCTGCTGATGCCGGCCGAAGGCGAGGCCTGGACCGAGGATGAGGAGCTTGTCTTCTCAGCCTGCGAAGAGGGGGTAAAGCCGCTCGTGCGCGACCTGCGTCGGTCGCTTCACGCGCATGCAACGCAGTGGGGTCGGCCCGTGACGCGGCTCTATCTGACGGGCGGAGGTTCGCAGCTTCGCGGACTTTCGGAGTACCTGGGCTCAGCGCTCGGCGTGGAGACGGAGCTGCTCCCGGCAACGCGCGCCGAGGTTGTGGCGATGCCCGACCTTGCCGAGCAGTTGCCGATGTTCACGACGGCGCTGGGATTGGCGCTTCGGGCGGCCGGCATGCAGAGCGCGACGGGTCTCGACCTGCGCGTGGGCGCGTCGGCCTTCAAGGGGACGACGGAGCACCTCCGCGGCCGGCTGGTGGAGATGGCGGCTTGGGGCGGCGCGATTGTGGCGGCTCTGATGATGATGCTGGTTGCGCGCGCGTCGCTGCTGCAGGCGGAGGTCGATGTGCTCGACACGGAGCTGGCGAAGCTCACCACCGAGGTGATGGGCAAGCCTGTTACGGGGAGCGAGAGCATCCTCAAGGCAATCAAGGAGAGCGGCGACGAGGCCTCCTTCATCCCCAAGCAGTCTGCCTTCGACATCTTCGCGGCGGTGACCGCGGCTGTGCAGGCGACCTCCGATGAGGGCTACGACGCCAAGGCGAAACAGGTCGAGGTCGACCTGCAGCGCAAGCAGTTCCTCATCAAGGGCATCGCCGATACGGCGGAGTCTGTGGACGCGCTGGAGACGAAGCTGAGCGAGATCGGCTGCATCAAGGAGATCAAGCGCGGTTCAGTGGAGGCGTCGCGCACATCGGCCGGCTTTGACTTTGACATGAAGGGAACCGCGAGCTGCGCAGCGATTGCGTCGCCGGCGAAGAAGGCTGCGAAGTCGGGAGGCAAGCCGTGAGCGCGTTGAGCCAGGGCTGGGCCACCCTACGGTCCAAGTTTGATGCCTTGTCGCAGCGCGAGCAGACGCTGCTGCTGGCCATGGTTGGCACGCTGAGCCTGCTCGGCGTCATCCTCGTGGTCGGACTCACGGTGCAGCGTTCGTCTGCGCTCGAAGAGCAGCTCCTCGGTAAGCGGGAGGCCCTCACCCAGCTGCTGTCGGAGCGGGACACCTTCATGGAGCGCATCACGGCGCGCAGTGATCGCGAAGCGAAGCTGAAGAAGAACACGCTGCGGCTCTCCTCCTTCGTGGAGGACCAGGCGCGCGAGGCGGGACTCGGTCGGCCGCGTGAGTTCAAGGACACGCAAGAGCCGGTGCCGGGACGCTCCGAGGTGACGGCGCATCGGACGACCGTGCGCATCGAGGATGTGAGTTTCGAGCAGTTCAAGGATCTGCTGACCTCCATCGCTGATACCGACGAGCTCGTCTTCATTGAGAAGGTAGGCATGAACGCTGCGAAGAAAAAGGAGGCCGGCGACCACATGGATGTGGAGCTGTCGCTGGTGACCTACAAGATGGGCAGCGCCGACAAGGAGGAGAAGCCATGAGCCCCACCTTGCGGAAGGCCCTCTTTGGGCTGCTGTTCTCCTTCACGCTCTCCGTGGGCTCGCTGCTGATGTTCCCGATGGGCATCGTGTCGCGCGTCATCGAGGCGCAGACGGAGAAGGCGCTCGGCTACAAGTACGATGTCTCCCTCGAGAAGACGACGCTCTCCGGGTTTCCCGCGGTGAGCCTGCACAACCTGCAGCTGCTCCCCATCGGTGGCACGCAGGAGGGGCCCAAACTGCCCATCAAGGTGGAGAAGGCCCGGATTTCGCTCGGGCTGTTTTCGCTGCTCCGCGGCAAGCCGTCGGCGGAGGTCACGCTGACCTTCCCGTCGGGCGAGATTGTGTCGCGGCTCATCCCCGGCGACGGCTACCGGGCAGAGGTGGACTTCTTCGATGTCGACCTGCGCGACCTCGACATCATCCGACAGAAGCTCGGGCTGCCGGTGTCGGGCGCGGTTCGGGGCAACATGACCTTCGAACTCGATGCGGAGCGCCGCCTCCAGGGAGGTGAGATCAATCTGAGCATCGCGCCGCTCGTCATCGGGCCCGGCGCACTGAAGTCGGCGGCAACCAAGAGCCTCGAGGGTGGCATCCCGCTGCCGGCGACGGCACTCGGTACGGTCTCGTTCCGCGCCAACATCAAGGACTCCGACATCGTCATCGATGCTCTGGAATCTGACGGCAAGGACATCAAGCTGGCCTCCAACGGGAAGATTCAGGTGCGGGATCCATTCAAGGCCTCATCTGTGCAGCTCGACCTCCGCTTCCTCATCGAAGACGATTACAAGGAGCGGGCCGGCCTCGGCGGCCTGTTTGGCATGATGCCGGTGCTGCAACGGGCCGCCTGCGGCGAGGGTTGGTATGGCCTGCGCATCTCGGGCTCTGTGGCCCGGCTCGGCCCGCCG
>CAIWGR010000221.1 GCA_903912275.1 uncultured delta proteobacterium | reverse complement strand
ACAGCGCCGGCAACTTCTACCTCAGCACCCGTAGCTCACGCGTCGTCATGCCCTACACCGCGCAGGTCACGATGAATGGTCAGACCTACGTGATGGAGACAGAAACCAGCAACGGCGACTGCAACTCCTGCCACACACCCGGCGGCAACGGCGACACGCAGGGCCGTATCGTCTTCCCCTAGTCAATCTGGTTCGGCGGGCTGGCTCCGCTGGCTCGGTTACGCCCCCTGCTGCCAGCGCTCCGCTACGGAGCGAGGTGGGCGGCGACGGTCACATCCGGCTCCGCCTCCAAGGCCGCGCCGAGCGTCGACAGCGGCGCTGCACCAGGCACAAACACGCCGTCGAGGAAGCCCACCACAGAGGCGATCATCAGCTCGGCCTGCCTTCCGCTGCGCATCGCCGGCGTATCTGTCTGGTTTGTTGAGCATGGCGCGATGCACTCGGCGTTGACCACGGCTGCGGAGGCGCCGCCGAGTGACTCCGCGAGCGTCCCCAGGGTGTTCACGTCGATATCGGAAACGACGCTCGAGCAGCCGACGACGTCGGGGTGGGGCACATTGTTGAAGAAGTCGCTCACCACATCGGCGAAGGCGGTGTGGCTACCCCGTTCCAGCGAGACCACGAGGGAAGGAGCAGGAATCTCGGCGAACGAGGGCAGGCTCGATGCGTAGTCGACGATCGCATCGCCTGTTCCCAGCATGACCAAAGCAGGTACAGCGGGCGTCTCGAAGAGCGGGCGCGGCATGTAACAGGAGGGCGGTGCCAGTGCGACCACAGCGTCGATGCGCGGGTCGTAGAACTCCGTCTGCCAAGCAGCGAGCATGACCGTCATCGCGCCCAGAGAGAGCCCAACATAGGCCATCTTCTCCGGGTCCACGCGGCCCTCGAGCGGCGAGCCTGCAGTGATGCCGAGTTCGAGCACCCGATCCGCGAGGAGTTTGAGGTCGCCGGGCTGGTTGATCACGTCTGCGACATCCGGCGGCTGCGCGAGACGGTTGGTCTTGGGGAAGTCGGCGGCTGCGACGATGTAGCCGCGCGAGGCCAGAATCTCTGCCGTCTTGCGGTTGTCGGAGCGTGTGCTGCCGAGCCCGTGCGCCCAGATGATGACCGGGCCCGGATGGGCGGCATCGGTGGGGTGCCAGATGGTCACAGGCAGGCGCCGTGGGGCAGGGGTCTCGCCGGAGCCGGCCGGGAAGGGCCGCGTCTCGTCCACCAGCTCGTCTGAGGTGGTGGCGAAGGTGTGGGGTCCGCGAAGGCGCAGCGAGGGTAGCAGCGCCTGTGCAGAGCCTTCGCCGGAGCCGTCCGCCGCGCTGCCTGTATCTGTGCCGCTGCCCGTGCTGTCGGTGTCTGCGGCAGAACCCGTATCTGCGCCTCCCGAGCCGGCGGAGGTGTCCTGCTCAGCCGTTACCGCGCCCTCGTCGCTGCAGGCAGCTGCGAAGGCCGTGAGGAGGAGCGTAAGAGTCGGGTTGCGCATGGTGCCTCCGCGGGTGGAAGCGGGATCTCTAGCAGAGCCCACGCGCGGTTGCAGTAACTCAGGGCGCGACGGTCGCGATGCACCGCGTCAGCGGAAGACCCACATCGGCAAGCGTGTAGAGGTAGACCTGCTCGCCTGCTGTGAGTGCCCGCGGGGGCCCGTTTGCGGGCACGCGCTGCGCCGCGCCCGCAGGGACACGACCGTAGGTCAGGGCACCACGCATCGCAGGCGAAGCCTCAGCCACATCGACGCGCCAGATGGTTCCTGCCGGCGTATCGAGGTTGGGCGGCACGCCGGGATTCTTCGAGCCGTTCTCCAGAATGTAGAGGTACCGTGCCGAGCCGGTGAAGCGGATGGTGCCATCGGCCTTCACGCCGATGCTGCCGGCACAGGCGCGAGGCTCGTAGGTTGCCTGGGTGACGAGCGGCCCGCCGAAGGGGGCGATGGCCGCAGCCTCCGACTCCACATGGCCGCGGCGGAGGTACTCCTCCAGGAAGAAGGTCTTCATGCGGTCCGGCTCGGTGCTCGGCAGCGCAGTACGAACGCGCTCGAAGCCAAAGTTCTGCTCCGGCGGATAGGCGCCGAAGGCAGACGAATCGACGAGCCCTGCGAGAAGCGCGACGCCATTGTCAGAGACCGAGTCGGTCCAAATCGCGGAGGCCTCGAGGTGCCAGTCGGACGGGCCGTTGGGGGCCAACGCGGAGCTGTGACAACAGACGCAGGCACAGGACTTTACCTGTGAGGTCACCCAATCGAGCTCCGACATGAAGGCGGGGTCGCTCAGCCGGGGGTCGCTTGGGTCGGCCTGAATGACGGGCGTCTGAGCGGAGTAGGGGCGCTGGGTGCGCACGATGTCACAGCGGCCGTAGTCGGCAAAGTCACGGCCGGGCTCGGTGCAGGCCGAGATGGCAGAGTAGGTGCAGACCGAATCGCCCGCTGCGGGGGCGTCGCCGGCCACGGGCGGGCTGCAGAGCAGACGGGGCTGAATGAAGATGCCGCCCGGCAAGCTCTCAGGTAGCGGGAAACTCTCTGTCGAGATGATGCCTTGGGCGGGCTCTCCTGAGCCGCTGCCGCTGGCGTCCGTTGCGCCCGAACCATCCGTCGCGTCTGCCGAACTGTCGGGCGCCGAGGTGTCAGCCGTGGCATCGGCGCTGCCGCTGGCGTCATTGCCGGAAGCAACTTCGCTAGCCTCATCGGCGCATCCAACGAGACAGAGCAGCAGCGTGAGCGAGAGTTGGCGCATGGGTACCATCCTAGGGGAGTGTAACCGCTGAGATGCAGCCCCTCGGTCAAAGATTCGCAGCGACGCGAGCTTAGGCCGGGTTTGCCTTCGCCTCCAGCGCCTCCCAGCGCGCATACATCTTGGCCAACTCGGCTTCGATGGCGGTGACGCGGTCCATGGTCGGCCGGGTCTCTCTGGCGGGCTTGGCGTAGAAGACCGGATCGGCCAGCAGTGCGCTGAGCGTGCTCTGCTCCTGCTCCAGCACCTCGATGCGGCGTGGGAGCTCTTCGAGCTCCTTCTTCTCCTTGAAGGACATCTGCACCTTGGGCGCAGGGAGCTTGCCTGCGGCGATGAGGGCCTTCTTCTCGCTCTGCTTTGTCGCCGGCTCGGGACGCTGGCGGAGCCAGTCGTCGTAGCCGCCCGGGTAGTCGCCGATGCGGCCGTCGCCCTCGAAGACGAGCGTGCTGGTCACCACCTCGTTGAGGAAGGCCCGGTCGTGGCTGACCACGAGCACGGTGCCCGGGTAGTTCGACAGGAGCTGCTCCAGCAGTTCGAGCGTCTCGGTGTCGAGGTCGTTCGTCGGCTCGTCGAGGACGAGCACGTTGGAGGGCTTGAGGAAGAGTCGCGCGAGCAGCAGTCGGGCCCGTTCGCCGCCCGAGAGAAGGCGTACCGGCACGCGCGCGCGCTCCGAAGAGAAGAGGAAGTCCTGCAGGTAGCCGTGCACGTGGCGGGTCCGGCCGTCGACCGTGACCCGGTCGTTGCCGTCGGCCACGGTGTCGACCACGGAGCGGTCGGGGTCGAGCCACTCGCGCGTCTGATCGAAGTAGACAACCTCGAGCCGCGTACCGGTGCGGACCTGTCCCGAGGTCGCCTCGAGCTCGCCCAGCAGGCAGCGGATGAGCGTCGTTTTTCCGCAGCCATTCGGCCCGATGATGCCGATGCGGTCGCCACGCATGATGAAGGTGGTGAGCTCATGAATGAGCGGAGGGCGACCCTCGTAGCCGAAGCTGAGCGCCTGGGTCTCACAGACCAGCTTGCCCGAATTCGCGGCCTCCTGGATGGCCATCTTGAGCTCGCCCGGCCGCTTGCGCTGCGAGGCCCGCACCGCGCGGAGCTGCTCGAGCGCCCGGAGACGGCCGACCGACTTGGTCCGGCGCGCCGCCACACCCTTGCTCGCCCATTCGGCCTCTTCGGAGATGCGTTTGTCGAGCCGGATGCCCACCGCCTCCTCTTCTGCCAACTGGCGCTCGCGGCGCTCCAGATAGGTGCGGTAGCCGCAATCCCACGAGGTCAGCTTGCCGCGGTCGAGCTCGACGATGCGGTTGGCGATCCGCTCGAGGAAGGCCCGGTCGTGGGTCACAAAAAGGAGCCCGCGCTGCGACTCGCGCAGAAGCAGCGTCTCGAGCTGCTCGATGGCCTCCACGTCGAGGTGATTCGTGGGCTCGTCGAGCAGCAAAATGTCAGGGTCCGTCGCCAGCGCGCGGGCCAGTGCGGCACGCCGCTTGAGGCCGCCCGAGAGCGTCGCGAAGGGCTGGTCAGGGTCGAGCCCGAGCCGCGCGATCGCCGTCTCAACAGCAGGCGCAACCGCCCAGGCCGCCGACGGATCTCCGATCGCATCGCCGCCGGCCCGCATCGCTGCGGCGTCGCGGCCGGCGCTTCCGAAGGCACCCGCCACCAGCTCCCAGACCGAGGCCGAGTCGTCCGAAGGGATCTCCTGTATCAACCTTGCAACGCGCAGTGCGTCGGGCCGCTCCACCACGCCCTGCTCAGGCAGCAGCACCCCCTCAATCATGCGGAGCAGCGTAGTCTTTCCCGCGCCATTCCGGCCCAGCAACCCCACCCGCTCACCCCGCTCAATGGAGAACGAGGTATCGTTCAGCACAGGTGCCGAGCCAAAAGAGAGGTGAATCCCCCGAAGTTGAATCAGTGCCATTACACTCCGCTCGTTTCGCCCAACATTCTGGCTTCCAGTTCGTGAACCAGCGCATCGACGCGCTCGGCCAGATGGGCCAGTTTCTCATCCCGCAGCGCCAGCATCTCCGTGCGGAGCTCCTCGGCGCTCTGCAGCAGGTGACGCACCCGCTCTTCGGGAGCCGTCTCACGCGCCGACTGAACCGCAGCCGCGAGCGACTCCGCCCGTTGCGCCAGCCCGTCGCGGAGCTCCTTGGCCCGCTCGGAGACGCGTGCGATGGTGTTCTCGATCACATGGCGGGGCGGCCGGCTCACGCCAGAGGCCAGACCCACAAGCTGCATGAGTTTGAGGATCCAGTAGGTGGGGTCGAACTCATACCAGCGCCAACCCTGCGCTGCGGAGCGCTGGTAGTGGTGGTGGTTGTTGTGCCAGCCCTCGCCCATCGTGAAGGTGGAGATCAGCGCGCTGTTACGCGACGTGTCGGTGGTCTCGTAAACACGACGGCCCATGACATGGGCGAGCGAGTTGACGCAGAAGGTGCCGTGCCAGAGCGCCACGGTCGAGACGCCGAAACCCCAGCCGAGCCCTGTGAGCCCCCAGGTCGCGTAGAGCGCGATCGCGAGCAGAAGTGGCGGCAACACTGCATACTTCTCAAGCCAGAGGATCTCCGGGAACTTCGCGAAGTCCTTCACCCGCTCGATGTCGGTGTTGTCGGTCTCTTCGACCAGCATCCAGCCCATGTGGGCATACCAGAAGCCGTCGAGCTTTGGGCTGTGAACATCGCCCGGCTGGTCGGAGTAGCGGTGGTGCTGGCGGTGGTGGGCCGCCCACCAGAGCACGCCACCCTGGCAGGCGGTCTGCGCAAGGAAGGCCATCAGGAACTGGGTCACACGCCCCATCTTGTAGGAGCGGTGCGAGAAGTAGCGGTGGTAACCCGCGGTGATGCCGAACACGCGCACATAGTAGACCACGAGCGCGAGCAGGACGCCGAACCAGCTAAAGCCAGCCATCCAAGCCACGATTGGGGTTGCGATGTGGATGCCGAGGAAGAGCGTGTTGCGGGGGCGGGGACGGAAGCGGGACCAGATGCTGGATGTCGACACGGCTCTCTCCGGCGGGCTCGTGAGGGACTGCCTGACGAGTGCGCGGGGATTAGTCATCCCGCCCCCCCAAGGTCAAACGGCATCGCCGTATTTTCCGCAACTTGCCAACAGACAGATGACGCGCTGCGCGACGGTCGCGACGGTCCCGTTACGGGACCGTGAGGAAGCCCACATACTCGCCATGCGTCAGGCAGTGAGCCCAGACGCGGACCCTGTCGCCCGACTTCACGCCAGCGGGTAGCGCGGCGAGGTAGATGGTGTTCTTGCCGCCGTCTGCCGTGATGTCGCCCTCGCCGAAGACGGCATAGGCGCCGTTGTCGCCGGCCGCTGTGCCCGGCCAGTCGGAGTAGCTGCTCTGCAGCTCCTCCGTCTCGCCCTCTTCGGCCTTCCGTACCTTGATCCAGTTGTACCAGTGGCCCACATGGTTGTTGGCCTCGCTCTTCACCGCATTGGGATGGCGGGCATACCCCTTCGACGGGTCGCCCCACATCACTGCCATGAAGCCCGCCGGCACGCTGCCAACCTCCGGCAGGTAGGGGAGGTGCTTGCCGAGCGCCTCTTTGGGGCCCGTCTCTGCGTTGATTGCGGCCTGGTAGGTCGCCGGGATGAAGCCCGCGTTGCCCCGCTCCCGGTTGTAGGCGATCGCATCCCAGCCGGCCGGCTCGGTGCGCAGAGGCTCGTTCGGGTCTCGAACCGCAGCGGCAGGCGCGGCGGCCTGCGGCGCGCCACAGCGGCTCACCGCGGGCATCAGGATGACGGCGCCCGTCGAGAGGGCGAGGCGTTGGAGAAAGCTGCGACGGTCTTGCATGAGCACACCTAGGCTGGGGTTAGCGGAGATCCGAAAGGTCGACGCCGAGCGTCTGAGCGAGGAAGGCGAATTGATCTGCGTTGGCGGCGACTGTCTGCTTCACGAGGTCGGCTCCGCCGTGGCCTGCGTTCCGCTCGAGACGGAAGAGGACGGGCGCCGCATCGGGCAGTTCCGAGGTTGCCGCTGCCACCGCGGCCGCGAACTTGCGCGCGTGCATCGGATCGACCCGGTCGTCATGATCCGAGCCCATCATGAGCAGCGCGGGGTAGTGGGTCCCCGCCTTCACATGGTGGTAGGGCGAGTAGGCGGCGAGATAGGGGAACTGCGTGGCCTCGTCGGCGCTGCCATACTCCGGGATCCAGGTGCGGCCGCTGCCGAACCGGTGGTAGCGGAGCATGTCGAGCAGCGGCACTGCGCAGATGACCGCGCCATAGAGTTCGGGCCGCTGTGTCATCGCAGCACCAACAAGAAGGCCGCCGTTGCTCCCACCCTTGATGGCCAGCTTCTCCGAGCGGGTCCAGCCGGTCGAGATGAGGTGTTCTGCGGCCGCGTGGAAGTCGTCGAAGACGTTCTGCTTGCGGTCGAGCATGCCGGCCTGATGCCACGCCTCGCCATACTCACCGCCTCCGCGCAGATTGGCGATCGCGTAGACGCCGCCGAGCTCGAGCCAGGTCACCACGGCCGACGAGAAGGCCGGCGTCATGTCGACGTTGAAGCCACCGTAGCCGTAGAGGAGGGTCGGGTTCGAGCCGTCGCGCTTGGCGTCGTCGCGGTGCACCACGAACATGGTCACCTGCGTGCCATCCTTGGAGGTGTAACTCTCCTGCGTCACGACCATGTGCGAGGTGTCAACGTCGAGCTGCACGCGGCCCCACACCTCGCTCCGGTTCTCCGACAGCGAGAGCTTCATCACCTGCGTCGGCTGCGTGAAGGTGGAGAAGCCGTAGTAGAGGTCGTCGCTGTCGAATTCGCCCGAGAGTCCCGAGATGGAGCCCAGTCCTGGGAGCGCGAGATCGCGCAGCTTTCCGCCCTCCAATCCCCAGAGCGATAGACGGCTCGCAGCCTTGTCGAGCGATGAGACGACCAGCTTCTCGCCCGCCACCTGCACCCCATCAATCTTTGTCGCTCCCTCGGGCACGATCTCACGCCAGAGGCCGCTGTCGGGCGAGACGGAGAGCACCCGGTACATCGGTGCGCCGGCGTTGGTGTGGAGGTAGAAGGTATCCTTATACGCCGTCACCTCGGTGACAGCGCCGGCGCCTACGACCAGCCGCTGGAAGCCGAGCTCCTGCGCCCGCTTGTCCACCTTCGCCACAAGCTCATCCGTCACGCTCGATGCGATCACCGCACCGCTCGGCACGACACGCTGCGGGATCTTGATGTCGAGCTGCATGCGCTGGTCGCGGTACCAGACGCTCACATCGTCCCAACCCCGCGAGAGGTAGAGAAAGAGGAAGTGGCCATCCTCAGAAAGGTCGACGCCGAGGAAGGTCTCAGGGTCGCCTGTGGCGCCGAAGATCTCGGTATCAGCTCCCTGCTGGCTCCCGAGCTGGTGCAGCCGAACCGTCGCGAATCCGGGCCGCTGCTCGACCGTCACCGTCTCGCTCACCGGAGGCACCCAGACGTAGTAAAGTTGCTCCGAATCGGGCGTCCACGACATGCCCGAATACTTCGCGCCTTCGAGTTCGTCCGGGAGGTCTTCGCCGGTGTCTACGCGGCGCACGCGGAGCGTCGCCTCGTCGGCGTTGTTGGGCTTGATGAGATAGGCGAGCAGCTTGCCGTCGGGCGACGGGATCCACTCGCCAAGCGCGGTGGTACCATCTGCGGAGAGCTTGGCGGAGTCGATGAGGACCCGCTCCGTGCCGCTCTCGTCGCGCCAGGCCAGAAAACTCTTCTCGGCCCCCTTCGGCCGGCGCATGTAGAAGAGCCGGCCCTGCCGTGCCACCGGTGTGGAGATGGAGTCCACATAGAGCAGCGACGAGAAACGGTCTGTGAGGAGCTGGTGGCCCTTCACATCGTTGAGGATGGCACGAGCATGTGCATCCTGTCCATCGGCCCAGGCCTTCACCTCGGCCGATTCGCCGTCTTCGAGCCAGCGGTAGGCGTCGGCGATGGCGACGCCGTGGAGCTGGTCAACGATGGCTTCACGCCGTGCAACGGGCGCTGCGGGAGGATTCTTCACGGAGGTCTCCTGAGGGGCCGCACAGGCGGCCAGCAACGCGGCGAGGCAGAGGGCGAAGGCCTTGCGCATCATGGTTGTGCTCGAGCGGCGAGCGACTCCGCTGCGCTCTCGCGGTGGCCGTCGGCATGGATGGCGAACCGCTGCGCCTCGCGCGGATGGACAGGCCCGCTGTTCGGCCACTGCCAGCGCCCGAAGAGGCCTCGCTGGTAGTCGTCGAAGGCCCGCTGCAGCTCCGCGTAGTTGTTCATCACAAAGGGGCCGTGGGCGGCAACGGGCTCACCAATCGGGCGACCCTGCAACAGCAGGAGCTGCGCCGGCGCGTCGCCATTCTCGATGGGGCAGGGCAGATGCGACGGGACAGCCGCCCGCACGCGGCCCGACAGCGGCGAGCCGCCGAGGGTCATCGACCCCTCAAACAGGTAGAGCGACCGCGAGAGGCCAGGCGATGCGGCGGGCATCGTCCACTGCGCACCGGGCTCCAAGTTGATGGTCCAGATGGCCACCTCGTTCTGCGGAGAAGCAGCCCACGAAGCGGGCGGCGGCGTCGGAGCAGGCTGCTCTCCGATTGCACCTGCAGCCATGACCAGACGGGTCTTGCGGCCGGCCTCGTCGGTGAAGGTCTGCTCGGGGATCTGGTGGGCCCAGAACATGGCGAAGTGAGGTGTCGCCATCTTGTTGCGGGCCGGCAGGTTGAGCCAGATCTGGAAGAACTCGGTCAGGTTGTGCTGCTCCCGCTCCACAAGCGGGAACATCTCGCAATGCTCGACCCCTTTGCCGGCCGTCATCCACTGCACATCACCGCCGCCGAAGCGGGCGGTGGCGCCGAGAGAGTCGCTGTGATCGATGAGCCCGCGGCGGGTGAAGGTTACCGTCTCGAAGCCACGGTGCGGGTGGCGCGGGAAGCCCGGGATCTCCTTGCCGTGATACATGTTCCAGCCATCTTTGTTGCCAAAGTCCTGGCCGAGGTTGCGCCCCTCAAGGCTTGCCTTCGGCCCCATGGCTTCGGTGCCGGCCGGGTAGTCGTCCACATGGTAGACGCAGAACAGAAAGGGGTCGACGGTCTGCCACGGGAAGCGGAGCGTCTCAATGGATTCGACAATGCTTGCTGCCATCTCTCACTCCTCGTTCGCAGACCGGGCGCCTAGGCTGCCGGCCAAAGGTAGGGCGGTTGCGAAACCGCCGCAATCAGCCGGCCGACTCCTGCCTATCGCCCGTCCGGTAGGCTCTCAACTTCGCATTCCATCGCCCCATTCCCGCAGCGACGAGCACAGCTGCTCCACCGCCGAAGAGGATGGCGAACCGGGTGCTGGTGGCCGCCGCCAGCAGCCCCGACTCAAAGGCGCCAAGCTGGTTGCTCGCATGGATGAAGAGCATGTTGATCGCGCTCACCCTGCCGCGGAGCCCGTCGGGGGTCGACAGCTGCACGATGGTGTGACGCAGCACCACGCTGATCTGGTCGGCGGCGCCTACGAGTGCATAGGCGAGGACAGACAGCCAGAGCGTGGTCGAGAGCCCGAACAGAAGCGTCGCAGCGCCGTAGGCCGCGACTGTCCAGAGCAGCGTTCTTCCGGCCCGTTCAATCGGTCGGCGTGAGGCGAGGTAGATCGACATGCCGAGCGCGCCGAGCTCGATCGACGCCGAGAGCAGCCCGAAACCCACGGGCCCCGCGTGGAGCGTCTCCTTCGCGACGACGGGCAGCAGCGCCTGAGCTCCGCCTAGGATGACCGCCACCATGTCGAGCGCCATGCAGCCGAGCAAAACGGGCGACGAGGAGACAAACTTCGCGCCGTCCACCATCTGCTGGAAGGGGTGCGGCTGTTCTTCACCGCCCCCGCTCGGCATGGCAGGCGGCAGGCGGCGTACCAGCAGGTAGGAGGTCAGCAGCAGCAGCGAGTGCAGCATGTAGACAGACCAGACGGGCGAGAACATGAGGAGCAGCCCCGCGAGCGCCGGCCCCGAGGCCATCGCCAGACTCTGCATCGTCGCCGCGATGGTCACCGTCTGCGCTAGCTCCTCGCGAGAGACCAGTCCCGGCAGCAGGCTCGCGCGCGACGGCTGCTCCAGCCCGCCGATGGCAGCGAGCCAACCAGCCGCCACAAAGAGCACCCCATGCGACAGTGTCCCATGGTAGGCGAGCCAGGCGACAATCGGCGTCGCACCTGCCGCCACCAGCTGCGCACGGCGCACGGTGCGGGTCCGCTCGTAGCGGTCTGCAATGACGCCGCCAGCCATCGTCGACAGCAGCGCCGGCAGAAACTGGGCCAGGCCGAGCGTACCGAGCAGGATCTTGCTGCCCGTCAGTTCGTAGAGGTGCCACGAGGCGGTCGCGCGGAAGAGTGTCATCGCCATGAGCCCGAAGATGCGGCTCGCGAGGTAGGCCCGCACCTTGGGATGCCGGCGGAGCAACGCGATGGCGGAGCTGCCGGCAGAGGTGTTCGCTGTACTGCTATCCTGCATGTGCCCACGAGGTGAGGCCCCAGGCCATGGCGCCAACCAGCCAGAGGAGGGTGGAGACGACGACCGCGCGGGCGGCGAAGAGCTCGGCGACACCATAGGCGTGGCAGAGGCTGAAAACCGCGACGCCCACCGGCGTCGTCGACTGCGCCACCACGACGGCTCGGTCGGTCGCGCTGAGCTCCATCGGCATGGAGTGTACGACCGCGAGCGCCAGCAGCCCAGCCCCCGCGGTCTTCAGCACCGTCGTACCAACCACGCCGCGATCGGGCGCGACCACCGCGCCGCGATGACGCCAGAGGTAGAGTCCCATCGCAACGAGTGCGACGGGCGACGCAGCAGCGCCCAGCGGCGAGAGCATCGCCACCGCCTGCAGTTTGATGGAGGCCGGCAGGTAGCGGGCCGCGATGCCGATCCACGGCGCCCAGACGATGGGCATGCGGAGGGTCTCTGCAAGCACACTTCGGTTGCTGGCCTGGGGCGAGGCGCGCCGCAGCAGCACCGGCATTACCGCCATGCCTAGCAGCAGGTGAAGGGTCGCAATGCCCACCGCGCGCCGGCTCCCTCCGCCGCCGGCCAGCGCCGTGCAGAAGGGGATGCCGATGTAGGCGCTGTTGCCGTAGATGAGCGCGCAGAAGGCGGCCGTCCGGTGCGCTGCGTCGCGGAAGAAGCGCGAGGCAGCCCAAGCGACGGGCAGCCAGAGCAGCCAGACCGCCGCGGCCGACAGCAGCGCCGGCGCCACGCTATCGGTCTGCTCCTCCTTGAGCAGCAGCACCACAATCCAGACGGGGAAGGCCAGCGTGATCGCAAAGCGGTTGAGCACCTCCGCTGCGGCCTCGCTGTCGCGGAACACGCCCAACGCACCCGCAAGGGCGCCGAACCCCACCAGTCCGGCAAGGATGAGCACTGCTGCAGTCATGACAGGCCCCCCGCCGTCGCTGGGAGCCTACTCGGCAAGAATCGCCTCGATGTCACGCCGCAGCGCACGATCCCCCGCCAGCACGAAGAGCCGGGCTGGCGCCTCGTTCGACATCGGAATCGCCTCAATGGTCACCGTCCGCGCCTCAGCATTGCTGTACCACTCCGCCTCATGCAGCCGGCCGTCGAGGCCTACCTCGAAGAGGTCCGTGAGCAGCTGCTCAGGCGCCAGATGCACGGTCACCCGCGCCTCGGTATCGCCGAAGGTCCAATGCGGCATCTCGTCGGGGAAGAGGGCGTTGCGGAGGCAGAGCGCGTCAGTAACCGATGAGGTCGTGTTGGTGTTCAGCAGCGGCAGCACGATGCCCGCCCGCGCCGTGATGGTCTGCGCGAGCACGTCGCCCGACAGCACCGTTGCCTGGTGAGAAAGGTCGCCCTCGCGCAGCAGGTTTCGCACCGCGCGGAAGGCCTTGTTCGATGCCCCAATCGCCGCCCACGAGCGGGGCGACGCGGCGGCCTCCTCCAGCGAGGTCTGGAACCACATCAACCCCTTCGCGCCGGCCGCCATCGCGGAGAAGGCCTGGAAAATGACCTCCTGCGGCGCGGGCTGCCGATGAAACACCTCGGTACCGCGCGTCAGGTTCCACCCGCTGTGGAGCCCCTGCGCATACTGCCAGGTCGGCAGCGGCATCATGTTTTCGCGGGCGTTGCGAAGAAAGTCGTAGGCGCCGAGCAGCTGGATGGGCGCGCCGTCCTCGGTGATGTGGGGCGCGCAGGCGGCGATGTAGTAGTCGATGCCCTGGATGTCGGCGATGCCCGCAAAGGTACCCACATGGCCGTGGGTCTTCGCGCCGTTGTAGACTGGGAGCTCCGGGTGCATCGACCAGAGCTGGCGAGCCTCCCGCGCCTTGAGATTTGCCCGTGAGAGGCCATCGGCGTCGTAGAGCTCGCCGTCGACCTCATCGCCAATCAGGAAGCCGGCCGCGCGTGTGGTGTTGATGAGACCGGTGCCGGCGTCGGGTGACGAGAGGTAGTCGTCGCCGATAAGAACGCGGTAGTCGCTCCGCTGCGGCGCGATGCTGTTCAGCACCTCCGCAGTCGGCGCGTTGCACCGGCCGTTCCAGTAGAGATAGAAGGTGTCGAAGCCCGCGCCGAGGTGCTCCGTGAGCGCCGTCGTATCAGCCTCGTTCGTGGGCACCGGGCAGTCTTCAGACACAGGCCACGCCTCGATGGGGAAGAACTCCGGAACCACGCGGCCGGCCCCCACCGACGGGACGCCCGTGCCGTCATCCAGCGCCACCGTCCAGGCGGCGCCCGGCTTGAGCGGTTCGCAGAGCTTGATCTCGGCCCGCACCGACGCCCCCGGTACAATCGGGCCTCTGAGCCCGCATATCTCTGTCGCATCGTAGCGGATGCCATTGACCGTGATCGCCCGGATCCCAGCCTCCCGATCGGCACGGTTCTCTGCATGGATGAGCAGCCGTGTTCCCTCATTTGCCGTCGTCACATAGGTGATGGGCGTCGTCGTCGTGGTCATCACCACACGCTCGCTCAGCGCGTCGCCCTCGTCCGTCACAATCGTCACCTTGTGCACGGTCTGATCGTCCCATGCGGTGGAGCGGCTGTGCAGGCTGAGCCAGATCGGCTGGCCGGCGACCACCTCCTCCGGCCACACATGATACCACTCGATCGCCGGGTTCTGCGCCCCGACTTCGGCCTCCAGATCGCGCTCGTCCACAAGCACGCTCCTGACCCGGCCCGACGCAGCCGCGATGCCCACAATCTGAACCCGGCCCCCGTCGCGCGGCGGGTCCGTGAACTCAGGGTAGAGCCGCTCGTCGAGCGATGCGTCTTTGCGCAGCATCGCGTAGGTCGTCAGGTCCGTCGCCGATGAACAGATGGGAGGCGCCGCCTCGCAGAAGATGGTCGGGTCGACCGGCTGGCGGTAGTCGCCTTCAGGCGGCGGCGTGGTGTCGACAGGCGTCGTGTCTGCGCCGCTCCCCGAGCCGTCCGGGGCTGTGTCTTCGATGGTATCTGCGGCACTGCCATCGGGCTCCGTGTCGGCCTGCGTGTCGCTCCCGGTGTCTGCGACCGCGCTGTCCTCCACGGCCGTGTCCGCTTCGGCTCCGCCCGACTTCGCATCGTCCCCACAGGCCGCCAGCAGCAGCAACAGGCTCCAGTTCCAAGCAGGCTTCATCGCGCGTCCCTCGTCTCGGTCGGCTGCACCCTCCGTAGCGAGGGCGTTTCTGGTCATCGGCGCAACTATGCCATAAGGCGCGCAGACGCTAGCGCCAACCCATTACGCCCCCATGACCCACACCGAGCCCGAGCAAGACGAACGACTCGGCGGTGTCCGACGACTCTACGGCAACGCCGCAGCCGACAGGATCGCCGCAGCTTCGGTCATGGTCATCGGCGTCGGCGGCGTCGGCTCGTGGACCGTCGAGGCGCTCGCCCGAACCGGCGTCGGCCGCCTCATCCTCGTCGATCTCGACGAGGTCTGCGTGACCAATACCAACCGGCAGCTCCACGCCGTCATGGGCAACTACGGGCGCCCCAAGGTCGAGGCCATGCGCGACCGCATCAGCGCCATCGCGCCCGGCTGCGTCGTCGATCTGGTCGCAGACTTCTTCGCCGGCGATACCGCAGAGGCCATTTTGGGGCGCTCGCCCGATCTCGTCATCGATGCCATCGATGATGCCCGCGAGAAGGCCCTGCTTATCCACCTCTGCCGCGCTCGTTCGCTGCCCATCATCGTCTCCGGCGCTGCAGGCGGCCGCAAGAACCCCGCCGCCGTCACCTCTGGCGACCTCGGCGCCACCGCCGGCGATCCCCTCCTGCGCGAGGTCCGGCGCCACCTCCGCGTGGCCCACGGCTGGAGCATCGCCGACCGCCAACCCTGGGGCATCCCTACCGTCTTCTCCCAAGAGCGGGCCCTCTATCCGACGTCGGAGGGCGAGGTCTGCGCTACGCCCGAAGCCGGGGCCCCCGCCCGACTCGACTGCCGAACCGGGTTCGGAACCTCCGCCATGGTGGTTGGCGCGGTCGGCCTCACCCTTGCCGCCCTCGCTGCGGACCTTCTCGCCTCTGGCGCTCATCCTACGATGCAACCCTCTTCCGACGGACGCACCTCATGAAGGCAACACGCTATCTCGATCTCCTCACAGCGGTCTTCATCACCGCGCTTCTGGTCTCCAACCTCGTAGCCGCCAAGACCACCCTCCTCATGGGCTACACCATCGGCGTCGGCATCTTCGTCTTCCCCGTCTCCTACATCTTCGGCGACGTCCTCACCGAGGTCTACGGCTACAAGGCCTCGCGCCGTGTCATCTGGCTCGGCTTTGCCAGCGTCGGCCTGGCAGCCGCCATCTTCCAGCTCTGTGTCCGCGCCACGCCGGCGCCGGGCTTCCAACACCAGGCTGCCTTCGAGACCATCCTCGGCCAGAGCCCCTACGTCCTCATCGCCTCCATGATCGCCTACTTCATCGGCGAGTTCTGCAACTCCTTCGTCCTGGCAAAGATGAAGGTGATGACCCGCGGCAAGCATCTCTGGACCCGCACCATCGGCAGCACCATTGTCGGCGAGGCCGTCGACAGCGTTATCTTCTACCCGCTCGCCTT
>CAIWGR010000220.1 GCA_903912275.1 uncultured delta proteobacterium | reverse complement strand
GGGGATGGCGACCAACAGGCCGACGCCCGTCGCGATGAGCGCCTCAGCAATGGCGCCCATGACACGGTCGTTCGGAGCGCCGCCGGCGCCGCCCATGCCACGGAGTTGGTCGAAGGCCATGATGACGCCCATGACCGTTCCGAAGAGGCCGATGAAGGGGGCGTTGGAGCCGACCGTCGCCAGGTAGTTGATGCCCCGCTCGTAGCGGAGCTTCTCGATGCCGATGGCGCCATGGCAGAGTTCGGCAACGGCCTCGGGGCCACGGTCGGCGTCGCGCAGACCGTTTGCCAGGACGCGGGCCGCCATGGAGGTCTGATCCTTGAGCGAGCCGAGGAGCCCGTCGCGGTCGCCGGCGTTCAGACGGTCCATGATGAGCGTGCGCAGCGACGCGACCTCGACCGTGTGGCTCCGCATAAAGAGGATCCGCTCGAAGGCGATGAAGAAGGTGCCTACGCTGAGCAGAATCAGCAGCCAGAGCACCCACTCGCCACCGCCGCGCGCGAACTGGAGAAGCACAGATGTAAGCGAGCCCGAGTGGGCAACCTCGGCAGCGAGCAAGAGCGGCATGATATCCTCAGTTCTACGTGGTGATGATGGGAGCCGCGACGGTTGCGGTATGCCGCAGACAATGACTGGGTGGTTCTTCGCACCCCGAGCGAGCGCGCCTGTATTGTCCTGCTCGAAAACGGTGTCAACCGACAGAAGGACTTCGCTCAGATCGCGAGGGCAACCGCGCCCAAGAAGCCTTCATTCCAGAGATGCTTCTCTCCCCGAGTTGGTTTACAGAGAGCCGTCTCTGAGGTGACGATTCTGCACCGACCACCTCATTTCGACTCTCTCCAACAACGAACCTGTCCATGACCCGTCGGCTCATCCTCATGACCGTGGCGCTCGCCGCGGTTGCCTGGCTGTACTGGACGCTCCGCAGCGCGGCAGAGGCGACCCGCAGCGACCCGCTGGCCGCGCTTCAACTCGAGCCGCATCATCCGCCCGTTGAGGCGCTCCGCACCGTGGCGGAGCAGGAGGACCGAGCGGCAGCCGCCCTCGGGGAATCGCCGGAACGGGCGGAGTTGGAGACAGCCTGGTCGGCCCTTGCCGTAGCTCAGGCTGAAGTCGCGACCGGAGCGCTTCCGACGGTCCCGACAGAAGCTGAGAAGCGCATGGAACGGGCCGTCACCGGCTGGATCGGCAGGTTCGGCGCTTCGAGCTTTGCGGCGGCCGGCGTCGCGCCCTGGCGAAGGTTTCAAAGCGCACTCGAAGGGCTGACTGTGCGCAGCACCCGCGCTGGGCGAGGCCTGCTTGCTCAGCTGGCTGCAGACACACCTGAGCAGCAGCAAGAGGTCAACGCCGCCTGTGGAGAATTCCTCGCCTTTGCAGCCTCGCTCGGGGTGCTCGATGCGAACGGCCAGCTCAAGATGAGCGAAGAAATCCTCCGACTGGTCTTCCGCTACCGCTGGCTCGCGCAAGCGCGCGGCGCTCGCCCGCTTCAGGAGCTGATGACGCCGCAGGAACTCGACACCTTTTGGCGCTGGCGCATCGAGCAGGGGAGACGTCTGCCGCCGGATTCCGTGGCCCGCTTTGTCGCAGACTTTGTGGCGCAACGCGGCGGCTACGGCGGCGTCAATACCGGCTACGCCCTGCCCGCCGTCTT
>CAIWGR010000219.1 GCA_903912275.1 uncultured delta proteobacterium | reverse complement strand
GCCGACCTCAACACGGTCGCGGCGCCGCAAGACAGCTCCTTCCGGGCCGTCAACCCGACCGACTTCCCCTTCGTGACCAACGGCCAGCCCTCGCCCTTCCCCTACCTGCAGGATGAGGGGGCACAGATCCGCTACTGCGTCGACCTGGGCGGTGCCTCGCCCAAGGTCTTCGGCTCGCTCAACGGCGGCGTGAGCGCCCACAGCGGCACGCCCCACTTCGGCGACCAGATCCCCGGCTGGCTCCGCGAAGAGACCTACGCGGTCCCCTTCACGCAGGCCGAGGTCGAGGCCGCAGCGACCGAGACGACGACGCTGCCCGCAGGCTATCCAGCTCCCTAACCTGCTGCTCGGGGAGTCCCGTCGAGCTGCTACCCAGCTCCCTATCCCGCAGCTCGGGGAGACCCGTCGCGACCGGCTACCCAGCTCCCTATCCCGCAGCTCGGGGAGACCCGTCGCGACCGGCTACCCAGCTCCCTAACCGGAGCGGAGCGAGAGGCTGCTCGGCTTAGAAGCCCTGGTTGGCGGTACGCACATCGTAGCCGCCGCCGGAGACGACGGGGACGACGGTGCAATCCATGAGGCCGGTGAGGGCATCGACATGCATCTGCACATCGGCGACCCGCCAGGTGTTGCCGCCACAGGCGCCACCGGAGCTGGTGAAGGTAACCCGATCGGGTGCCTCACCGAAGACGGCGCGGACAAGGCCGCCGCAGTAGATGGTGATGACCGGGTGGGTGGTCGCCGAGCCGCCATACATGTGCGACATGACGCGGAAGGTGTCGCCGTCGCGCGGGTTGTCGAGGTTGATGTTCTCGGGCGAGAAGCCGGAGATGTTGTCGAGGTCGAGGCGCGGATTGTTGCAGGTGCCGGTGCCGCCGGGGCAGTCGAGGCCGCTCGAGGCGGGGTAGCCCCAGTTCACGGAATTGAAGGCGCCCGCGCAGTTGGAGTAGTAACAGGTATCTGCGTTGTTGCACCAGTTGGCGGTGCTGCCGGCGCGGTGGAGGTGGAGGTCGACGTCGACGCTGCCGAAGGTGTCCCAGCGCATCTCGACGCGCAGCCCCTTGCCCCGCACATGGACGATCCAGGAGCAGCCCTGCGTGTTGCCCTTGTCGTCGGTGAAGGTGACGGAGACGAGGTAGTCGCCCGACACATCCGGCGTGAAGGTGGTGCGAGCAGAGGTGGGGGCCGCGACGCCGCGGACGCCGCTGTTGGGCGGGGCGCGGAGGGTCCAGTTCCAGCCTGTGCCGGTGGTGCCGAGCACGGCGGGGCCGTCGAGCACGTAGAGCTGGAGCGGGGGTGCGGTCACCTCGGTGGGGCAGGCGAGCGAGGCTTCGCAATCAGGCAGGTCGTCGGCGCAACCGTCGCAGTCGTTGTCCTTGGTGTCGCAGATCTCGGTGGCAGGCAGGAAGCCGCCGGTGCAGGGGCCCCAGGCGGGCGCGGCCCGGTTCTGGCAGGTCTGGGTGCCGTCGAGGCAGCCGCCCACGTTGCGCGACGAGGGGGCGCCGGCGAAGCAGGCTTGGGTGGTGCCGAAGACGCAGGTGCAGCCCTCATCCACCTGGCCGTTTGCGTTGTTGTCGGAGCCGTCGCAGACCTCGGTGCCAGTGTAGCCCGGGTCGGGCTCGTCGCAGATCCAGGTGGCGGGGACGGAGATGCAGGCCTCGTCGGGGATGGAGCAGATCTCGTCGCCGTTGAGCGGGTCGCCATCGTCGCAGAGGGCGTTGTTGGGCACGCTCTGGGGGCCGCGGGTGGGCACGCACTGCTCGATGGTGCAGGCGATGCGATCGGGCGGCGGCACATCGGTGAAGTCTTCGACATAGGCGGGAACGCCTGCGCTGCACTCAATGTGCTGGCAGTTGCCGGGCTCGTCGGCGACAGCGCCAAAGAGGGGTGCGCGGGCGCAGAGGCCGGCGGTGCAGCTATCGGTGGTGCAGGGGTTGCCGTCGCTGCAGTCGGCCTCGGTGGTGCAGGCGGCGGGCAGGCAGCTGCCGCCGACGCAGGCGTAGCCGGCCTCGCAGTTGGCATCGGTTGAACAGGGGATGGCGCAGGCACCATTCACGCAGGCGAGGCCGCCGCAGTCGGCGGTGTCGACGCAGCCTGGGACAACCGGCGTGGTGTCGGCGGTACCTGTGTCGTCGGTGGTTGTGGTGTCGGCACCCGAGCCGCCGTCGGCAGCGCCGCTGCCCGCGTCATCGATGGTGCTGCCGGTGTCGCTTCCGCCGCCGCCCGACGCGGTGTCGTTCGACGAACCGCCCGTGTCGCGCGTGGAGCCGCCGCGGTTCGTGTTTACCGCGCCCGTGTCTGCAGCCGTGCAGGCTGCAAGCAGGGCCAGCCCTGCCATCATCCCGAAGATCCGACTTGATCCCATGTTCAACGGCGTTTGCATGCAGAACTCCCTCAGCTTCGCGACACAACCTGTTCAGACCTGAACCGCATTGTATCGAGCGAGGGGGTGCGCGCAACCAAACTTCACGCCCAGACGAAACGAGTTCCGCACAGCGTCGAAACGAACGCTCAGCCGCGCGCGGCCATGGCGTCGCGGAGGGCCGCCGCAACAAGCGACCACTCCCGGTCGGAGAAGGTGAATCCGAGCTCCGTCAGCCGCTCAGGCGCAACCTTGCGGCTCTTGAGCACCAGCCCCGTGTCGTACCGCTTCCAGCGGCAGGCCAGCTCAAACATCCAGGGCTTGAGCGTGTAGCCAGGCTGCACGCCGTCGAGCGCCCGCATCACGCCAAAAAAGTCTGCGCTCGCGAGGCCGCCCGGCGACACCAGGTTGAAGGGACCCGAGGCCTCCGCATGGTCGGCCAGGAAGAGCACTGCTCGCGCAAAGTCGCGCGCCGAGATCCACGACACCTGCGCTCGTCCATCGCCGAAGTCACCGCGGTAGAGCTCACAGCCGATGCGGCGAAGCAGCGCGTAGTAGCCCGTCGCCGACGGCTCCATTACGAAGGCGGTACGCAGCGCGATGCGGCGCACACCCGCGAGCTGCAACTCGTTCACCAGCCGCTCCGACGCGTAGGGGACATCGGCGCCGAGGTCCCAGGAGGGCGAGGAGCCGGGCTCGCCGCCGCCGAAAAGGCCGAGCGTCTCGCCGGCCGGGAGCCCCAGGTTGTGGGCGTAGATGTCGGCGGAGCTGCCATGGAACCAGACCCGCGGAGGCCGCGACAGCCGCGGCATCGCGCCACAGATGGCCGCCGTTGCAGCGACCCGCTCTGCGATGAGGCCAGCCCGCTCCGCAGGCGCGTGAAAGCGGGGGATGCGGCCGCTCGCGAAGTCGAAGAAGAGGTCGGCGCCCTCCAGCTCCGGCAGCCAACTGTCTGGCTCCGCGGGGTTCCAGAGGACCACCCTGCCGAGGCCGCGCCAGGTCTTGCGGCGGGTGAGGATGGTGACCTCGTCGCCACGCTCGAGCAGCGCCGCAGCGACCAGCTGGCCCAGCAGCCCCGAGCCGCCTGCGATGACCGCCCGCATCAGCCGACCGCGGCGCCCGAAGGCATGAGCCGGACGATGTCCTTCACCATCCGCTGCACCGCGGCTTCGGCCTCGGGGATGGCGCCGGTCATGGTGAGGAAGCCGTGAATCATGCCGGTTTCGCAGCGATGCTCCACCTTGTTGCCAGCGTCGCGCAGGCGGACCGCGTAGGCGTCGCCCTCGTCGCGGAGCACGTCGAAGCCGGCGGTGATGACGATGGCCGGCGGCTGCTTGGCGAAGGACGTCGCATACCAGGGCGAGTAGGCGGGATCGGTGAGCTGCTCGGTGGTGAAGGTGTTGCCGAGCATCCAGCCGATGAGGCGGTCGTCGAGGATGTAGCCCTCCGCGAGCCGCTTGTGCGAGGCGAAGCTGCGGGTGAGCTCCACGCCGGGGTAGAGCAGGACCTGCAGCGCGGGCGGATGGTCGGAGGCGGCGCGGGCCAGTGCGACGCAGGCGGCGAGGTTGCCACCGGCGCTGTCGCCGCAGACAGCGATGCGGGAGGGGTTGATGCCCCAGGCCGCGGCATGGGCGACCGCGCCGTCGTAGATGGCGAGCGCATCCTCCCAGGCGGCCGGGCAGGGGTGCTCCGGCGCGAGCCGGTAGTCGGCAGCCAGCACGGCCATGCCGGTTGACGCAGCGAGGCGGCGGCAGGCGCCGTCGTGGCTCGTGATGCTGCCAATGACCCAGCCGCCGCCGTGGTACCAGATGAGGAGCGGGCCACCGGCCTGCGCTGCGGCAGGCCGGTAGAGCCGCACGGGCAGCTCGCCCCAGGCGACGGGCAGCGTGAGGTCGCGCACCTCTTCGAGCTCCGGCGAGGGGCCGTCGAGGAGCCACATCTGCTCCTCCATCGCGCGGCGGGCCGTTGCAGGCTTCATCGTCGCGAGGTGGGGCACACGCGCCAGCTTGGCGGCCAGGCAGACGGCCCGTGTGTGCGGGTCGAGTGTGTGACCGTCGCGCTCATGCGGCGCGATCGGCAGGCGCGCGAGCAGGCTGCCGGCGCCGCGAATGG
>CAIWGR010000218.1 GCA_903912275.1 uncultured delta proteobacterium | reverse complement strand
GGTGTAGGGCATGTTGGCGTTCATCTGCGCCAGGAGCAGTCCGCCGCGCCGTTTCACCGCCTCGATGGCGGCGGGAAGGATGTTCACCTCTATGCCCAGACTCACCCGGCCGTTGCGTGGCGCCGAGGTCTGCACGACCACGACATCGGGCGGGCAGCTACTCCCGAAGAGCACCGGCACGAGCGAGAGGCGGCAGGGCAGGTAGTCGAGCCGCGGGTGCCGCCGCATGCCGGGCCCCACGAAGCAGGTCTCGTAGCGCACCCCTTCGCGGTCGGGGAGCCCGGGCTGGGCGTTCAGCAGGTGCAGCCGGTAGGCGGGCAGCGCCGCATCCACCGCCGCAAGCAGGGCATGCGGGGTCGCGAAGTTGCCCGACGCCACGACCCGTGGGTTGGAGAGCGAAGCGAGGCGCGCGAGGGTGTCGGTGCGGAGCATGGGCGTGGCCGGCGGCGGGTTTGAGGCGAGCGCGTAGCGATCGCGGAGGTCGAGGTCGAGCGGCCGCCGCCTCCGCGTGACTTGGGTGCTGACTTGCACTAAACAGGCCGCGTCACAGCCCCTCAAGGATCGTCATGCTCCGCAGATTGCTCCCCGTTGCCCTTCTTCTCACCGCAGCCTGCACCGTCGAGGCCGTCCGCGAACGCAACACCGACTCCGGCGGCGCTACCGATACGGGCAGCAGCATCGACACCGGAACCACAGCAGACACCGGCGCAGGGAGCGGCTCCGGCGCCGACACAGGCTCGGGCTCCGGCGAGGGCAGCGGCTCCGGCGAAGGAAGCGGCGGCCCCGTCCGCGTCGACGACCTCGGCCTCACCTGCCCCATGGGCTGCAACCTCGAGCTCTGCGTCGACCTGCAGTCCGACTGCACCGCCGCCTGCGCCTTCGACGGCCGCCGTGGCATCGACGCCTACTGCACCCAGCCCTGCACCGACACCTGCCCCGCCGGTTACACCTGCCTCACCGCCGACGACGACACCGGCAACTTCTGCTTCGCCAACCCTGCCGTCTGCGGCAACGGCGCTGTCGAGCGCGGCGAGGCCTGCGACGACGGCAACACCGCCAACCGCGACTTCTGCAAGTCCGACTGCTCCGAGGTCACCCGCCTCGTCTCCTACGGCCGCTTTACCTTCGGCATCGGCGCCTTCGAGAGCGTCTACGAGGGCGACGAACCCCGCGTCTACGGCTACGCCCGCGACTACGGCGACCGCGTCGCGCTGGTGCTCGGCGGCCAGTCGAGCCAGGACGCCTTCGGCTTCGAGATCGCCGACATCAACGGCCTCGCCCCCCAGAGCGGCCTCATCATCTCGACCACGACCGCCTTCTACCCCTGCAACTACAACGGCATCGGCAACGGTCTGACCATCACCGAGTTCGACCCGATTAACCAGAACATCGCCGGCACCTACACCAGCACCATCGCCTGCTGGGCCAACTGCTTCGACTGCGGCGGCGACGGCGACACCCGCACCTACGGCGGCTCCTTCAACATCCACTACATCGCCGATCCGTTCTAGGGGCCGCGCCACGCCCGCGCATCGCGCGGATGAAGAGCCGCTAGACCTTCCGCGCGCCGCGCTCGATGGGGAAGAGCGAGGCCTCCCAGTTCAGCAGCCCGCCCTCCAGGATGATGGCGGCGTGGCCGAGCTCGTTCGCCTGCTTGGCGACCGTGTCTACGCCCTCGGCGGTGCGAGCATAGAAGACATAGGCGGTGCTCCTGCCCATGCCTCCCAACGCCGCTTCGCGCCCCTCGAGCGGAAGGTTGAGCGCGCCGGGCAGGTGCGCCCGGTTGTAGTCCACCGGCTCGCGGAGGTCGACCGCGATAGCCTGGTTGGCGGTAATGGCGGCCCGCACCTTCTTGGGGTCCCAGATCTCCACGCCACCTACCTGCGCCGCGCCCAGGTGGGGCTCCACCATCGCAACCAGCGTCTTCTTATCGACCGCGCCGGTCAGCGCATCCACCACCTGACCACCGGCGACCAGCGCCAGGAAGGGGATGGACTGAATGCGGAAGGCCTGCGCCAACCGCGGGTTCTCATCCACATTCACCTTCATCACCTTGAGCCGGCCGGCGAACTCCGCCGCGAGCTGGTCGAGCATCGGCTCCATGGCCTTGCAGGGGCCGCACCAGTCGGCCCAGAAATCGAGCAGGACGGGCAGGTCGCTCTTGAGAACCGCAGGCTCAAACTGGGCCTCGGTCAGATGGGTCACGGGCATGGCTGCGCTCCGCAGTTAGCGCTCGCGCCGGTTCCCGAGGAACCGGAGCAGGAAGAGGAAAATCTGGATGACGTTCATGTACATGTGCATCGCGCAGAGCACGGCGAGGCGGGCCGCGTCGTCACCCTCCACGCCCGACTCCTGAATGCGCTTGATGCGCTGGGCATCGTAGGCCGAGAGGCCAGTGAAAATCACCACGCCGAAGCCCGAGATGACCAGGTCGGTCATGCTGCTCTTGAACCACATGTTGGCCAGCATCGCGAGGACGAGACCCCAGGTCGCCATCATCAGCAGCGAGCCCATCGAGGTCAGGTCACGCTTGGTCAGGTTGCCGAAGACGGCCATCGAACCAAACATGCCGGCCGCCACGCCGAAGGTCGTAGCGAGCGATGCGCCCGTATAGATGACCATGATGGGCGCCAGCGCCACGCCCATCAGCGCCGCGTATCCGAAGAAGCCGAGCGTCGCGAGCGAGGTGGGGATGGAGCGTATGCCGAACTGAAGCAGGAGCGAGTAGCCGAGCAAGATCCAGGGCAGGAACTTGAAGCCGCTGTGCGCCACCATCCAGTTGATGAACCCCTCGTTGGTGCCGAGCATAGTGGTCGCCAGCGTCGTCAGTCCCAGGCCAATCGCCATCCAGGTGTAGACGGTGGAGGCAAAGCCCGTGGACTGCGCAATCGCGCCGCTGCGGCCGGAGCCGTAACGCAGCCCCTCCTGCGAGAAGGGGTCGAGCTGAGAGGCACGCGAAGACTTGAAGGGACCAGCCATGACATTCACCTGCAAGAGAGCATCGGAGAGGCGCGGGCAGTCTAGCCACGCCGCGCGCAGAGGCAACCTGCGCGCACCTCTCCGGTATTCCGCTTAGAGCTGCTCGTCGGGTGGAGCGAACCCGCGCCGCATCGTGTTCTCCGAGATGGCCCGCTCCTCCACGAACTGGTGGAGATAGTTCGGCCCGCCCGCCTTGGCGCCCACGCCCGAGTACTTGAAGCCGCCGAAGGGCTGCCGATAGACGAGCGCCCCCGTGCAGCCGCGGTTGATGTAGAGGTTGCCCACCTCAAACTCCGCGCGCGCCCGGTCGAGGCTCTTCGGCGACCGCGAGAAGATGGCCCCCGTCAGCGCATAGTCGGTGCTGTTGGCCACCTCGAGCGCTTCTGTCAGGTTGGCAGCGCGCATTATTCCCAACACCGGCCCGAAGATCTCCTCCTGCGCCAGCCTGTGCTCGCGTCGGATGTTCTCAAAGATGGCGAAGGGCGCATAGTTTCCGTCCGCCTTCACCCGGCCGTCGCCGCGCGCCGCAGCCTCGGCCACCCCGTCTCGGAGCACCAGATGCTTCCCCTCCTGCTGGCCGATGCCCACATACCGCCGAACCCGCTCCACCGACTCGGCGTCGATGACCGGCCCGTGCCGGAAGGTCGGGTCGCCCGGCGGTCCGATAAGGAAGCTCTGCGCCGCAGCCGCGAGCCGCGTGCGGAAGGCCTCGTAGATGGGGCCAACCACGATGGCGCGGCTGCAGGCCGAACACTTCTGCCCCTGAAAGCCGAAGGCCGAGTAGAGAACGCCAGCGACCGCCTCGTCGAGGTCAGCATCGTCGTCCACGATGATGGCATTCTTGCCGCCCATCTCGCAGACCACCCGCTTCACGCCCGGCTGCCCCGCGCCCGTGTTGTAGGCGGTCCGGAGAATGGAGAGACCCACCTCGCGCGAGCCGGTGAAGGCCACAAACCGGACCTGCGGATGGGCCACCAGGTGTGCGCCCACGACCTCGCCAAGGCCGGGCAGGTAGGAGACCACGCCCGCCGGGATGCCGGCCTCCAGGCAGAGCTGCACAAACTGAGCAGCAATCACGGGCGACTGCTCGGCCGGCTTCACCACCACGCAGTTCCCCGTCGCCAGCGCACCCACCGTCATGCCGCAGAGGATGGCGAGCGGGAAGTTCCACGGCGCGATCACGGTACCCACCCCCATCGGGTGGTAGAAGAGCTGGTTGAGTTCGCCGGGCAGGTGACCGAGGCGGGTCGGAGCCGCCATCATCGAGGTCGCCCCCTGCGCATAGAAGTCGCAGAAGTCGATGGCCTCGGCCACGTCGGCGTCTGCCTCGCTCCAGCTCTTGCCAACCTCCAGCACCATCCAGGCCGAGAGGTCGTGGCGGCGCGCACGCATCAGCGCTGCCAGCTTCCGCAGATGGGCGGCGCGCGCATGAGCGCCGGCGTCACGCCAGGCGGGGAAGGCCGCACGCGCAGCATCGACCGCCGCGTTGGCATCGGCGATGCTGGCAGACCCCGTCGTGCCGATGACCTCGGAGGGGTCGGCAGGATTCAACGAAACGATGCGCTCCGCGGTCGCCACCTTCTTGCCGCCGATGAGCAGCGGATAGGCGCCGCCAAGGCTCCCGCGCACCCGCGCCAGCGCCTGCTGCATCGCGCTCCGCTCCGGAGCCTCCGACCAATCGACCAGCGCCTCGTTCGCAAAGAAGGGCGCGGCCGGCTGCGGAAGCGGAGGCAGCGCCCGCACCACCTCGGCCGGGTCGCGGAGCAGCGTCGCACCGTCCACATTGTCGGCAAACTTGGCCCGCAGAAAGCCCTCGTTCGAGGTGTTCTCCAGCAGCCGCCGCACGAGGTAGGCCATGCCCGGAACAAGGTCACCGACCGGCGTGTAGTCGCGCACCCGGTAACCCATGCTCCGCACCGCCTGCTTGAGTGGCTCGGCCATGCCGTAGAGCATCTGAATCTCGATGTCCGACTTCGCCAGCCCGAGCGACTCTGCCAGCGCCATCGCGTTGGCGATCGACCGGACGTTGTGGCTGCCGAAGGCGGGCCGCACCGCATCAAAGTTCCGCAGAATCAGCCG
>CAIWGR010000217.1 GCA_903912275.1 uncultured delta proteobacterium | reverse complement strand
GCTACTCCGACGCCGAGGGCATCAAGTACCCCGGTCTCAAGGCTGCCGAACTCCTCGACTACTCGCAGCGCTACACCGAAGCCGCAGAGGCCTACGTAGCCTTCGTCAAGGCCAACCCCCGCACAGAAGAGGCGCCCGTCGCCCTCTACCAGGCCGCCCTCAACTACGAAAAGGCCGGCAATGGCAAGGAGATGATCAAGCTCTTCGAGCGCTTCCGCAAAGAGTATGGCGCCAACGCCAGTTCGCCGAAGATCAGCATTCCAGACGCCGTCCTCGACGGACTGAGCCGGACCGCCAAGTTCTACGGTCAGCAGAAAGACCCCCGCTCCCTTGCCAAGACCAACCAGCAGATCCTGACGGAGTTCAATGCCCGCCAACCGCAGAGCGCCGAGGCCCGTCAGCCCGCTGCGCAGCTCGCCTTCGATGCCGCGATGGAGAAGTACAAAAAGTGGGACAGCATCGAACTTGGTGAGAGCGTGGCTCAGCAGAAGAAGGCACTCCTTGCAAGGAAGGACGGCATGATCGAGTTGGAGGCCACCTTCGACCGGATCAGCGACTTCAACTCCGCTGAAGTGACCGTTTGCGGTTACTTCATGCGTGGGCGCGTGTTCCAGCGTATGGCCGACCTGCTCTATCAGCTACCGATTCCTGAGTCCCTGGCGGAGGATCCCTTCCTCGAGGAGCAGTACATCTCGTTTGTCGAAGAGGGTGCCTCAGGCTACGAGGACGCGGCTGTAAAGGAGTGGGAAGTGGCCTACCCAATCATGCAAAGGCTCGGTGTCGTCAACACCTGCACGATTGATACCACCCGCCAGCTCAACCGCTACCGAGGTAGCGACTATCCGGTGCTCAGCGAACCGATTGATCCTCTCGTGACCGACCTGGTTTCGCCGCAGATTTTCCTGCCTACACCCTCTGCGCCCGTCGCCGAAGCCGGGGAGGCCGCGCCGTGATGCACCAACTGCTCTTTCATCTAGGTGCCCTCGTTACGACGGCGCTTCCGCTCCCTGCAGCGGAGTTGACGGTTGCGCAGGCCGAGGCCGTGCAGCCCTCTGTTGTGGCCGCCCCGCCGCCGGAGCCCGCCGCGGTTTCCGCAGAGGGAACAGAATCCCTTAGCTCCTTCCGCGCTGGAGACCTTGTCGCAGCAGCCTCCAACCTGAGCGCACTTCCGGAAGGCCTCTCAGCGGGGGCCGTCAAGCACGCGCAGGGCGTCATTGCCTACTACCGAGGCGATCGAAGTGCCGCAGCGAGGCTCTTCAACGATGCCGCTGGGCTCGACCCGAACTACGCGCCACCCGTCGCAGCGCTCATCCGCCTCCGCCTCGCAGAAGGCGACCTGTCGGGCGCGCGGGCGCTGTTCGAACAGCGCCTGTCGGCCTCTGGGAATGCGGCCTCCATTGAAGCGACCGGACTCCTCATCAATCTCGCCCAAGGGCAGAGCGAGGAGGTCATCTCCAAGGCGCGCAAGCTTCTGCTTCGCGACGAGAAAAACCTCGACGCCTACTTCGCGATGGCCGCTGCCAATGCCACCATGGGGCGCGTTGAGATTGCACGTTATATCTGCGATCAGGCCATCTCGCGTGACGCAGGTCGCCCCGACTTCTACTTCCTCAAGGCCAAGATTGAGCTGCTGGGTGGCAACCAGAACCAGGCGCGAACCTTCCTCCGTCGCGTCATCGAACTCGATCCGAACCACCCAGAGGCGCGCAACAACCTGGGCGTGCTCTCGATGCGAACCCGCGACTTCGAAGGCGCCATCGAGCAACTCGAGGCGGCGAGCAAGGTCGACCAGAACAGCGTGGTGGTCTGGAACAATCTTGGCTCCGCCTACAAGGGCGCCCAACGCTACGACGATGCCAAGACCGCCTTCGACAAGGCCATGCAGCTCGCGCCGTCTGAGCCCATGAGTTACTACAATCTGGGGCTGCTCTACTTCGATGCCGAGTTCGCTGGGCTCGACAAGGTCGCGCGCATGGACAAGGCCGCAGAGCTCTTCAACGCCTTCCTCGCCAAGTCGCCAACGGGGCCCGCGGTGGAGCGTGCGACGAAGTTTGCGAAGGACGCCACCCAGCTCGCCAAGACGGAGCGCGACCTCAAGGCACAAGCCGAGGAGAAGAAGCGCAAGGCAGCCGAAGAGCCCGTAGAAGCCCCCCCTGCTGAAGACACCGAGGCTCCGGCAGAGGCGCCTGCAGCCCAAGACACGGAGGCTCCAGTCGAGGAGCTCCCCGCTGAGGAGCCCGCACCATGAATCGCATCAACTGGATGGCCTTCATCATCGGATCCCTCCTCCTCGCTGCCTTGGCGACGCAGGTCATGGCGCAGGGCCGCCGAGGCGGCGTCCTGCAACTGGACGAAGAGAAGATAAAGGGTGAGATTGAGAAGCCCGAGGCCTACTACATCCTCGCTCCGTCCAATCTGACCTACCAGCAGACCCCACCAGAAGCCTCCTTTCTTGCCCGACTCTACGAGACGGTAGAAAAGGCTCCTTTCTAGTGACTGTGAATGTGGCGGGACGCAGAAATCCTGCTAGTGACCCAACCTTGACGACGACGAACTGAAAAAACAGCCCGAACACTTTCGGGCCCTTTAGGAGGATGTGCGGACATGAGTTCTTTGGCTGGATTTTTTCGTAATGCTGATCCCGCAATCTTCGCGATTCTTGCGACCTCGATCTGGGTGCTTGGTATCGCGATTGAGCGCTTCATCTTCCTCTTCTTCAAGTACAACATCAACGCTACCGACTTCATGGGCCAGATCCAGAAGCTCGTCATCGCCGGCAACATCGACCGCGCGATCAAGCTCTGCAACGCTGCTCCCAGCGCTGCACTGCCCCGCGTGATCAAGGCCGGCCTGACCCGCGCCAACAAGGGCCAGGTTGCTATCGGTAACGCGATCGAAGAGGCGCAGCTCGAAGTCGTTCCCCACATCATGAAGCGCACCAACGGCCTGCTCACGCTCGCCAACGTTTCGACGCTCTTCGGTCTGCTCGGAACCATCCATGGTCTCATCACCTGCTTCGCTGGTCTCGGCGGCGCGGCCCCCGAGGACAAGGCTCGCATCCTCTCTGAAGGTATCTCGATGGCCATGAACGCGACGGCCTTCGGTCTTGGCGTTGCCATCGTTGGCATGCTTGCCCACCTCTGGCTCTCCACCATGTCCAAGAAGATCGTCGAGGAGATCGAGCAGTACTCGATCAAGACCGAGAACCTTCTTGTCGCCTACGGAAAGGGCAAGCTGACCGCAGACGAGGGCTAATCGCCCGGCCGCCCCCAGGCGGCGTCTCCTCAGCAGGCATCCTGAAACAGCGTCAACCAGACTGGCTGCAACATGACTGAACAGAACCAAGATCCTATCGTCGAAGACAACCACGGAGCATTCCTCGCGCGGCGCGCTGAGAAGCGTCGTGGGCGTGCGCATCGCGCCCGTCATGAAGGCGAGACGCCGCTGAACCTCGTGGCGATGATCGACATGATGACCACCATCATGTTCTTCCTCATCTCGTCCGCGGTCCTCTCCGAAGTCGGCACGCTCGACGTAACGAGCGCCAAGGCGCCCTCGGCGGCTGCCGGCGCTCCTTCCGACGACAACGCAGTGAAGGTTCCCAAGGTCACGGTCTACATCTCGAAGGATGGCTTTCGCCTCCTCGACCAGACCAACAACCCGGACTTCGCGGCCAAGTTTTCGGGTCCCATCGAGCGCTGCGGTGGCGGTGCTGCCGACGCTGGCAAGGCGACCATTTGCGCTCGCGACGGCGTTGCGGAGAGCGAGCCCCTTGTGAGCCGCCTTGATTACGCGAGTCTCTACAACCAGCTGGTCAAGATCCGGCTCGAGCCCGCCTGGTTCGAAGGCTTTGGGAAGGACGGCAACAATGTCGTTACGATCGGAGCGGACCAAGAGGTACCGTTCGAGGCGATCGTCAAGGCAATCGACACAGCCCGTTTCTTCCTCGCGCCCGATGGCAAGAGCGAGCCGGGCGCACCGTCGGCCTCCTCTGATGTGACTGGCTTCTTGCTCGGCGACGGCAAGGCCCCCACGCTCGAGGCACTCGAAAAGTCGAAGTATGCCCTGAAGCCCGCCGAGGGTGAGAAGAAGAAGCGCGAGCGCTACGATCTCTTCCCCTTCCCCTCGTTGGTCGCGCCTCGCCCTGCAGGCGGCTAGCACTTTCCCTCTTTTCGCATTCAGCTCTGAGGCCACATGGCAGAGAACATCGAAAACCTCGCGTCAGACAATGGTGACTTCCTCGATCCCTATGTGGTCAAGAAGAAGGAGCGCCGGCGTCAGAAGGCGATCACGGAGCGTATCGAGGGTGAGTTCGAACTCAACCTCAACGCCATGATCGACATGATGACGGTCCTCGTGACCTTCCTCATCAAGAACTTCCAGAGCGACCCCATCTCCGTCGAAGAGAACAACGACCTTCGGATCGTACATTCGACGAGCGACTTGGCCATCAAGGACTCGGTCGCGATCTCAATTACGAAGAAGTCCGTGATGCTCCAAGACGAGCAGATTGTCCCCATCGTCGAGGGTGCGATCGACCCTTCGAACCTCCAGAGCGCCGAGAGCTCCATCATTCCGCTGCTTCAACAGAAGCTGCAGGAGCGACTCGAGCAGAACTCGATGTGGGCCAAGCAGCTGGGCCGGCCGGACGAGCGCCTTGCCACCTTCATCGTCGACAAAGATACACCCTACAAGATTCTGATCCAGGTCATGACGACGGCCAGCACGGCCGGCGTTCAGAACGTGAAGTTCGCCGCCATGAAGCGGGCACAGGGTTCGGGCATCCGCAAGGGCCAGTAGTCAGCAACCAGCAGGGAACTTCTCTCATTCGCGGTTGTCTGGTTGTTGTGCGTAGCTACTGAGGGCCCTGCAAGGCCGCATCGAAGGAGTCAGTCATGGCTGTTGCAGCCCCCACACAGCGTATCCTGCGCGTCGGCATCATCCAGAACGGTCAGGTCGTCGAAGAGCGTATCTTCCACAGCCGCGAGGCGGTGACGGCCGGACAGGGGCTTAAGAACTCCTTCGTCGTGGCCTCGAGCGCCTTTCCTGCGAGCCTGACGCTCTTCGAGGTCAAGGGCGGAAAGTATCAGCTCCGGGTTACCTCTTCGATGCAAGGGCGGGTTGCGCTCTCGGACGGAATGCTTGACCTCGCTGCGGTTGCGACCTCTGGCAAAGGTCAGAAGGTCGGCGATGCCTGGGTCGTCGAGATTCCCGACACGTCGCGCGGCAAGGTCAGCCTTGGCGACACGACAGTGCTCTTCCAGTTCGTCGCTCCGCCTCCTCTGAAGGTGCTGCCGCAGCTGCCCGCGAACATGCGTGGCAATCTTCTCACCTTCCTCGCCACTGCGGCGAGCGTTGATGCGGTCTATCTTAGCTCCTTCGCATTCTCGTTCCTGCTTCAGGCTGGATCGATTCTCTACGCCGTCAACTTCGTTCCGCCGCCGCCGCGCGACGCGGCCATGAAGGAGATGACCGAACGTATCATCAAGCTCATCGCCAACGTCGAGCCTCCGAAGCCAAAGGAGGAGGTCCCTACGGAGGTTGATCCCAACGCGGAGCCGGACAAGGCGGAAGAGAAGAAGCCTGAAGCAAAGCCTGAGCCTGAAGCAAAGCCTGCCGAAAAGGCCCCTCAGCGTTCCGAAGAGGAGATTCGTGCCGCAGCAGCCGTCCGGGTGAAACAGGAGTCGGCACTCTCGGCGCTGTTCAACAGCGACAGTGGTGCTGGGCCGGCGTTGGGCATCTCGGAGTCGATGTCGAGCAAGCGCGCGGACGAGGTCATCGCTAACCAGAAGTTGGCGGGCGATGGTACCGGTATCGCCTCCAAGAGTGGCCTGGGCGGCAGCGATGGAGCGAGCGGCTCAGTCAAGCGTGGCAATGTTGACGTCAGCGGCAGCAGTTCGGTTGGAAACGCGACCGCGGGCCGTGTGGAGGGCACCGCGGGCGCCAAGATCAAGCCTCGGCTCCGGGCAGAAGCAGAGGCCACCGCAGGGAGCGGTTCGCTCTCCAAGGATAAGATCCGGGAGGTCATCGACCGGCGCAAAAAAGACATCGAGCGCTGCTATGAGCGCGAGCTTGCAAAAGACCCCAGCCTCAAGGGTCGCCTCGAGATCAAGTGGACGATCGGCGAGGAGGGAACGGTCGAGCAGGCTGATGTCGGAGAAAACGACCTTGGTAGTGCTGTTGCGGCCTGCTCCAAGGGCGTCGTGAGGCGCTGGCGCTTCGCGAAGCCCGAGGGTGGAAGCATCACGGTTTCCAAGGTTTTCATTCTCGACTCGGGCAACTAGTTCTTCCTGGGCGAGAGGGCCTGCTTCTGGGTTTGTGCGGTTCGTCCGGTTGCAGGTTCCATCAGAGGCCTTAAAGCACTGGTTGGACCTGCCGTCGGTGGGGTTGCCTTTCCTGACGTCAGTGCGATCTTTTTGCGCGGGTGTTCCGTTAACCCATTGAGAATGGTGGGTTGACGCGGGATGTCACACAGGGAAGCAATCGACAGTTTCCTTTGACTTGGGTTGCGAGCGTCGGTAAATTCTCCTACATTGCTTCTCTTGTGTTAGCCTTGAGGTGTGTCATGCTTCGCAGGTCGCTCGTCTCGATGATTGTCCTATGCAACGGTCTACTCTTGGCCGGTAGTCCGCTCGGCGCACAGACGGCCGGTGGTTCTGCGCTGGAGCAAGGAAACGCGTTGCTCAACGAGATCCGTGCGATCGTCTCCGACGCTGCGTCCCGTGCAGACTTGGCGGAATCGGCGCAGCCCCCGCAGGTCAAGGTAGCGAGCTGCTTGAATCAGATCGCGCAGACGCTCAACTCCTTTGAGTCTACGGGTAGCGTGGCGCTGAGCACGCTCGGCTCGGCTGTGGCCAGTGGCGACGCGTCGACGGCGCAGGCCCAGTTGAGCCTGCTCATTCTGGCGAACAAGAATGCCAAAATGGCGATCGCAACTGCTGAGGCCTGCGAGGCTGGAGGCGTCGTGGGCGGTGGCCTTGATGCCAATGGCGACGGGGTTCCGGACGGCGAGTCTTCAACGGGCGGACTGACGGGGCTTGATGGACTGGAGGGCGATGAGGACATGGCGGCCGGCTTCTCTGCAGATGAGTTCATTCCCGTCGGTGACAGCGTTGACGAGCCGGCCACGTCAGACGTGATTACGAGCCCGGCGGTGACGCCGTGAAATTCAATGTTCTGGCGTCCACGGTTGGTGGCCGCCTGCTCTCTTTGATGGTGTTGGTTGTCGGAGGTACCGTTGGTACCTCCAGTGCCTTTGCCGCGGGCGATGGCCTGCGTGTCGGTCAACTGAAGATTGATGCGCGGCTTGGCACGGAGTTTGGCTTCAACTCCAACGTCCAAGCTAGTAGCGCGGGCGATAACTCCGTTGCTCAGTTCAACCTGCGCCCCTCCGTGAACCTCTCGACCCCCGCAACGGGCTTGATGCAGGTCAACGCTGGTGCAGGGCTCGGATGGCGCCAGTACCTGCTTGTGCCGGACGGTCAGCAGGATCAGTCGGCTCCCGATGTGGGAGGCGTCTTTTCGCTGAAGCTGAACCCGGGCGGTGCGCTCTCACTTACGCCCTCCGATCAGCTTCGGGTCTCCTCTGCGCCCAATCCCTCTCCGACGGGTCAGCCCATTACCGCGGTCTTCAACGAGGCTGCCGCTGAGCTTGGCTTTCATCCCGGAGGGTCGGCTTCCAAGGCACGCCTTGGATTCAGCGCGCTTGCGCGAGGAGCCTATGCCTTCCTCCAGTACTCCAACGGAGACGGATACGACTTCCGAGACAAGGGTGTTGGCAAAGGGCGCGGTGAGGTGCGCTACAATTTCCTGCCGAGAACAGCGGTGAACGTTGTGGCAACCGTCGAAAACAATGTGTTCGACAAGAAGACCACAGTCGTAGGCGAAGGCTCTGGCGAGGGATCGGGGACAACCCTCACGAACCTCGACACGACGCCGATCAGACTCTTTGTAGGCGGCGAGACCCTCCTCTCGTCGCAGCTCGAAGTTGGCGCGGAAATTGGAACGGCTTTCGTAGACTACGGAACGCTCGACACTCCATCATCCTTCGTCGCCAACGCCCGCGCGACCTACTATCTCTCGCGTCGGAACACTCTCTCACTAGAGTATCTGCGCGACTTTGCAGATACCGCTCGGTACTCGTGGGTTCAGTTCGATCGTCTCTCCGCGAAGTACGCTACGAACGATCAACTTTTCGACGCGTCAGCGCGGGTTGCTGCCTCTTTCCGAAGCTTCGGACCAGACCAGCAGGATCCTCTTGTGACTGCCACCACCGATGTGGTCGCGACGGCCGAGGGCCGGATTGGCTTCAAGGTCGCGAAGGGCGTCACGGCGGGGTTCAAGTATCTGTTTGAGACGCGGGCGGGATCGGCCACGGGCGGTGTCGACGCGGCTGGTGCGGGAACGGCTGATCCCACCGAACTGGTTTCCCCTGGCGATTTGACGCAGATCAACGAGTTCACTCGGCATCAGGCCTACTTCACGGTCGAACTCAAGTACTGATGCTTGTCGGTGCGTTGGCCTCTGTTTGGCGTTGGGTCTGGTAGTCTGTTGTGAGTTCGTTCCGATGCGCCGCCTTACCCTGAGCCTCTTGCTACTCGGTGCCTGTCACCCTGCTGTGTCGGACTCCTATTTGGAGTGGGCTGAAAAGTCGTGGCAGTTTCAGGATCCGGGCCGCCTTGGAGTGGGCGACTCTTTCGCTTTGAAGGTTTTTGGCCAGGATGACCTGAGCGGAAGTTTCGTTGTGAACGACATGGGTGTGATCCGCTTTCCGCTCGTCGGAACGGTTACCGCGCAGGGTCGCACCTGCGCAGAGCTCGAAGAGGATGTCACACAGCGGCTTGCCGCCACGTTTCTCAAAGCGCCCCTCGTCACCTGTTCGCTCGTTGAGATGAGATCCCGTCGCGTCTCCGTTGTGGGGCAGGTCGTCTCGCCTGGTAGCATGCTCTACACGCCCGGCCTCACCGTCGTGGATGCGGTAGCAGCCGCCAAGGGCATCGACGCCACGAACGCGAGCGGTGACGTGGTGGTTACCCGGATGGTCGACGGTCATCAGGTCAGGGTCGAAGTGCCGCTTCAAGAGATCATGAAGGGGCGAGCTCCCAACCTCCTTCTCTGGCCCGGTGACGTCGTCTTCGTGCCCACCTTCCAGCTGCTTAACTGAGAGCGCAATGAGCAGCGAAGAGACACAGCCCCGCGCATCCGTTGAGTCCACGACGGCGTTGCAGGTCGACTACCTTGGACTGATCCTCCGCCACCTCTGGCTGACGGTCAGCGTCGTGCTCATCGCGATGCTTGGAACCTTCTTCTACCTGCGGACCATCGCGCCGCTCTACCGGGCGACCGCGCTGGTAGACCTCGACACCGAGTCGCCCAACGTACTCGGCAGCATGTCGGCGGGAATCGATCAGCAGATCGGTAGCCGCGGCGCGCGTGAACTTCGCTTGAATTTTGAGTCGCAGTATCGGGTGATCGGCGGTCGCGCTGTCGCCGAAGACGTCGCCAATCGGCTTGCCCTGCGCGAAGACGCGTCCTTTCTTGGCCTCTCGGACGTGAAGTCACCGGTCGAGCTTCGGGCGGCCCTCGCGAAGGCCGATGCCGCAGCGGTTGTCATGGGTGCCATCACCATCGAGCCTGTCTTCGAGTCGTCGCTCGTCCGAATCCACGCACGCGCTTCGTCGCCGAAGATCGCGACGCAGATGGCGAACACGGTCGCCGAAGTCTACATCGATCAGCGGGTGAAGCGTCGCCTCGATGTTTCGGAGAGCTCCGCGGTCTGGCTTCGCCAACAGTATGAAGACCTCGGCAAACAGCTCACGGCCTCCGAATCGGCGGTGTACGACTTTCGCAAAGAGAGGAACATCCTCTCCATCTCTCTCGACGACAAGCAGAACCTGACGGGCGAGGCGCTCGGAGCACTAAGCGCCCAGCTGTTCCAAGCCGAGTCGGATGCTCGCGGCCTGCGTGTAGCGGCCGAGCAGCACCGCCTCGTGAAGACCGACGAAGCACTGCTCGATGCAGCGGTGCAAGGCGTCATCTCCTCGGAGCTCATCGAGGGCCTCAAGGTTCGATTGGTCGACCTTACCGTAGAGCGCACCAGACTCGAGGCGACCTATCTCGATGGCCACCCGCAGCTCGCCTCTGTCAAGCAGCAGCTGACGGAGGTGCGCTCGATGCTGTTGCGCGAGGTTCGCAACTCTATCCGTGCCGTCGAAGCTCAGCTGGCCCAGGCCGAGAAGCGGGTCAGCGAGCTACGCGCCCAGCTTGACCAAACCCGCTCCGAGGCACTCGCGATGGGCCAGGATGAGCTGACCTACAACAACCTCGTTTCGGCGGCAGCAGCAGACAGAGACCTCTACCGGATGATTGAGCGCCGCCTTAAGGAGGTCGAGATGGCGCGGATGCTGCAGCAGAACCGCGTGGCGATTGTTGAGAGGGCCACGGAAGACAGAGTGCCTGTCTATCCGAGGGTAGGCTTTTCGATGCTTGCCGCCTTCGCGCTCGGTCTTCTGTTGGCGTTCGTGCTGGCCTACCTCGTCGAAGTCATGGACACCTCAGTCCGATCGGTTGGTGAACTCGAGCGACTCATCGGCGTTACGGCCCTCGGGTTCCTCCCCAACATCACGCGCGGGACCGGTTCCAGACGCTCCTCTCGTGCGCCGGCCAAGGGTGAGGATTTTGAGAGAGATACCTTCGTCATCGACTTTCCCAAGTCGACCATGGCGGAGTCCTGTCGCTCCATTCGCACCAATCTTATCTTCATGGGATCAGAGCAGCCGTTGCGTTCCATCCTCGTCACCTCCGCCGGGCCTCGGGAGGGCAAGACGACCGCATCGGTTAGCCTCGCCGCCGTCATGGCCCAGTCTGGAAGCACCGTCGTGATTGTCGATGGCGACATGCGCAAGCCACGCCTTCATAAAGTCTTCGGTCTCGACGGTACGCTCGGACTCTCCAGCGTGCTCATGGGCGAGGCCTCCCTCGACGAGGTCATCCAGGCCACGCGTGTTCCTGGTCTCTATCTCATTCCCTGCGGCAGCGTACCCGAGAACCCTGCTGAACTCCTGCAGTCAGACAGGTTCCGTGAGCTGATTGCTGAACTCGCAGAGCGGTTCGGCATGGTCGTGTTCGACTCTCCGCCTGTGGTGCCCGTGACCGATGCGGCCATCATCGGTGCGGCTGTTGATGGCGTGGTGCTGGTAGCTCGCTCAGGTTCGACGCGCCGCGAGATGATCGCGCGGGCCGTTGACCTTCTGCGCGGTGTGAACGCCAACCTGCTCGGCGTGGTGCTGAACGCCATCGACGTCGAGGGGCGTCGGCGCGGGGGATATTACTACTACTATTACCGCCATTACGGCGAGTACTACGGCCAGCCCGAGGACAAGGCGCAGGGCGGAGATTCGGCCGCCTAGGGTCGCGGGTGAGCGGCGTGCCAGGCGGTCGCAGAAGCGATGTCGATGCCGATTTGGGTCCGCAGTGCGGTCGTGTCTTCGAAGCGCTTCTCAGCGCGGAGGTAGGCATGCAGTTGGACGGCTACGGCTCCTTCGAATGGCTCGAACGGAGTCAGCGCATGCGCCTCGAGCGAGATGCGAGGGTCGTCCGCAAAGGTAGGACGAACCCCGAGGTTTGCGACGGCAGCGATCACGGTCGCCTCCGTCACGATGGTCGCAACGAAGACGCCAAACGCAGGCAGCAGGTGGCCACTCGGATAGAGGTTCAGCGTTGGGACGCCCAGTGTTCGGCCACGCCCGTGGCCCGCTGCGACATCGCCCGCGATCGCATAAGTTCTGCCGAGTAGCGCCGCCACGAGTTCCATCTCCGACGAACGCAGCGCGCTCCGGACCCGGGATGACGAGACGGTCTCGCCGAGATGGGTAACTGCTTCATGGACCGTGACCGTGAACCCGTGGCGCGCCCCGAGTGCGCCGAGCATCTCCGTGTCGCCGGCGCGGCCGCGACCGAACCGGAAGTCTCCACCGACGTGGACTCCCAAGATGCCTGGATGGCGCGCAACCAGTAGATCGACAAAGGACTCCGGCGTCATCGCGGTGAGCGCTTCATCGAAGGTCAGTCGATCAACATGACGTAGCCCCAGCCCGATGAGCGTGGCGTCTCGGCTGTCGGGCGTCTGAAGTCGGAAGGTCTCCGGCGTGACACCCTTGAAGAAGCAGACGGGGTGGGGCTCGAAGGTAACGGCGACGGCATCTGCGCCGGTCCGGTTCGCATCTGCCACCGCTGCATCGACGAGGCGCCGATGGCCGAGGTGTACACCGTCGAAGTTACCGATGGTGACGACAGTTCGTTGATTCGAGGGTTGCATCGACTTAGGCTTCCATGCGGCGAATGATCTCGGCGGGCAAGTGCCCGCAGGCTTCTAGGCCGTCGGCGTGCAAGGTGCCAGATGTTCGCAACGGGTAGATTCGCGGTCGTGGGGGCAGACGTGAGCGGCTCCGCCTCGCCTGCAATGCAGAACGCGGCGCTGCAGGCCGTGGGATTGCCGCCCACCTACGAGGCCCGCTCGCTCCTCGCGTCCGAGTTACCGGTCTTTTTGCGCCGTGCCCCCGCGGAGGGATTTCGGGGGCTGAACGTTACGGCGCCCTACAAGTTGGTCGCCTGCGACATGGCGAAGTTCTGTTCTCCGCTTGTGCAGGCGACGGGCGCGGCCAATACGTGGCGCATTGGCCAGCGCGGAGCAGAGGCCTTCAATACAGATCCCGATGGCCTGTGGGCCATGCTGACCTCGTGTGGCGCACATTCAGAGGGACAGCGGGTGATCTTGCTGGGTGCGGGTGGCGCGGCGCGCGCGGCCGCTCATGCGCTCGGACAATGGGCAGAAGGCGTACTGGTGGTCAATCGCACGGCAGCTCACGCGCGGGCGCTCTGCGCCTCACAGATGCTGCATCCCGCGAACCGGGCTCGGTGGCAGGTACTCCAACTCCAACATCCGGGAGATGTCACCGCGCTCGAGGAGGCATTCGCTGATGCGGCACTCGTCATCGACGCGGTAGGTATCCGGAGTGTTGCGCGATGCGCTGGCCAGGAGGCGCGTCTGCCTTGGCGCGCGCTCGATCAACGCGCAGAGCTCTTCGATTTGAGTTACGGGGGCGCACCTTCACCGCTGAGCATCTGGACGGGGCGCGCGGCTTTTGATGGTGCGACGATGTTGCTGCATCAGGGAGCAGCGGCCTTCGAACTTTGGACGGAGCGTACGGCGCCCCTCGAAGTCATGCGCGATGCGTTAGCGGCTCGGCTCGCCCGCCCCGCGAACTCGATCCCGATGGTTCCCGGCGCAATCGGGAGGTTTGAGCCGCGCCTGACTCGTGGCTAATGTCACCGCGCGCGGCGCCTGCTAGGTGGACCGCACAGCACTCTTCTCGGGTAGAAATGTCGTCGCCATCCGCTCAACTCGTCGTCGTTGTGGTCCCCCGCGCGGGCGATGAGGCCGTGGCGCTGCCATTGCGGTTGAGCGAGATCACCGGTCGAAGCCGTACGCAGCTCGCCATTGAGCTGCAGCGGGGCGAGGTTGAGCTTCTCCGGAGCGATGACCGTGGCGAGGTCTCTCGCATGGTGGAGCAACTCGCAGCGGTGGGCCTGCTTGCGGTCGTTCGCGAGGTGCAATCCTCCGAAGGAAGCACTGCGACACCGGTTGCAGGTGAGGGGTGGGGCAGGGTGCTCGGCGCCTTCGATGCCAAGGTTGCGGTCGCGCCGCCGCGGGCGATGGAGCGGCCTACAGCGGGTCGAACGGGTGGAACCGAGAGCTGGCAACCGGCCGGTCAGGTGCCGCTGCGGCTGGGTGATTTGGAGGCTGATGGGTCGGAGCACCAGGAGGCTTCGGTCGATGGTCGTGGACGCTGGGCGCAGCCGTCTCGCTCCGCCTCCCCCCGAGAGGTTGAACGCGATCTCATGGACGAGGCTTCTGGTTTGGTACTCAGCGCTGCCGTCCGGTCACCCCGGGGGCTGAAGAAGGCCTCCACCCGGTCGAAGCTGCCTTCTGCACGCGTCGTCGTCGTGCTGCTGACAATGCTTATCGCCGCTGGCCTCGGCCTCGCGATCTACCAACGGATGCATCGCGCGCTGGGGTCGGGAGTCGTCTCGGCGACGGGCGTTGCGCCCGCTATCTCGCCGCCGGAGCCTGCGCTTGGCCCTGCCGCTAGCTCGGCACCGCTGCAAACCGTAGAGAAGGTCAGGTTGCTCGTTGATCGCGCGCGGGAGGCTTGCCGCAGCGCAGCGTTCGAGCGCTGCAGAGAAATCGCTGATCAGGCGCTCGACCTCGATGAAACCAATCGCGTTGCGCAGGCGCTTCACATCAAGGCCGTCACCGCGATCAGCGCGCGGACGGGTCAACCGCCGCAGAACCCGACTTCCCCTGCAGGGTCACCATGAATGTCTCACGCCGCTCAGCACGCTGCCTCCTCCTTCTCTGCATGGGGGCGCTCAGTCCTGCTCGCAGCGAGGCCCAAGCAGAGCCCGTCCGGGGCTGGGTTGAGACCGGCTCATTGCCGCTCGTTGCCACCGACCTCGCCCCGTGGGGTGGCGAAGGCACCTCGTTCGAGTCTTACGACTTCTGGGTCTGGCTGGACGACGGCCGCTACATGAAGCTGCAGTTTGTCGTGACCTCGATGCGAGCTGGCTTCTTCAAGATTGAGCGTCAGGGCAGCCTGAAGGCGGTGGTGGCGCCCATCGGGCAGTCCACCACCGACGACACCACAGAGGGGGTCTTTCGCGCCCGCCGCGGCTTCTCTGGGCAGGATGGCGAATGGAGTGCAAGCGACGACTCCTTCAACCTTGTCTTTGACGACTGTTACCTGCGCGGCGATGGCCGGACCTTTCATCTCGCCCTCCTCGACGACCGCGTGAAGACCGAACTCGAACTCACACTCTCGCAGCCCCTCTGGCAGGCTGGAGATGGTGTCACCCGATTTGGTTGGGACGGGGAAACCACCATGACCGAGCAGATCCTTCCCCGCTTCGCTGTCACCGGACGCCTCAGTACGCGGCTGAGCAAGAGTGAGCCCGAGCAGTGGCATCCAGTCACGGGGCGCGGGTACGCCGAGCATCGTCGCACCTCTGCGTTTCCATCCTCAGTGGGAGAGCGATGGGCCAGCTTCCGTGCTCTTCGTGAGGACGGGCTCACGATAGAAATGAACCACCTCCAGACGCCCGACACCTACGGCCACGCCACCGTAGGTTGGCTCACCGTCCGGCTCGGAGAGGAGCTCCTCTTCGCCTCGCGCGACGTTGTGCTGAAGCCCGTCGACGTCCGTAACGAGGCCATAGAAACCTCCAACTACCCCGTACTTTACGGCTACCGCGTGTTGGCGCGGGATGGTGCAGATGAGGTCGAACTAACCGTCACCGACGGGCAACTCGAACTCCGCGACAGCCCGCTGGCCTCTGTCAGTCCGGTACTCCGCGCGGTCCTGGCGAGCGCTCTGGCTCCGATGGATTATGAGCTCTCCAATCGGTACGAGGCCCGGCTCCGCATCGGTGGCTCCATTGCTGCCGTCGCCGGCGCGGGTTGGACGACGCTAAGCTATCCCAAGTAGTCGGCTATCCGTCGACGCTACCGGCTCCGATGGCCCGGAAGATTGCATGTACCAGCCCCTCTTCCCACGGGTTGATGGCCCCGCCGAGAGCGCTGATCGCGCCTGCCCCGATGAGCAGCCCCAAGAGCACGGGGCGCCGTAACACCGGCCCCTCGCGGTCAAGCACGCGCGCCGCCGCCAAGAACATCATGGGCTGCAACAGGATGAACCAGCGGAAGCCAACGCACCGGCCTCCGTAGTTGTTGGTCCGATAAAGATAGAAGCCCACCATAGAGATCAGAATGAACCATCCTGCATACCAAGCCGAACGCTCTCGGCTCTCCGCTGGCCTTGCTGTGAACCAGCTCAGCGACAGCAGCACCCACGGCGTAAGGCTGAACAGACCGTGATGGCCAAACAGGGAGTGGAATGCATAGACGGGCAGCGGCTCTGTGAGCGCGTCGAATTCGACTGGGTTCTTCCAGTAAGACCCGGGATACTTCCAAGCTGGGTCCTGAAACTGAATGGGAATCGGCGAACCTGACTGATTCCACTGAATCCCAACCTGGACGAGGGGCAGCGACGCCAGCAGCAGACCAAGCCAAGCGAGTCGTCCCCACGCACGGTCTCGGTAGAGTGCCGGTAGCAGCAGGGCTGCAGACGCCGCAACGACCGCGCCGCTGGTAAGCTCGCAGGCGATTGCGAAGCTGCCGGCGAGTGCTCCGAGTGCGAGGCGGGATCCAGAAAGTGCCTCTCCACGAAAGGCAGGAAACCAGCGCTCCCACATCGCGAACACCAGCACGAAGCCCACGACGTGGTTGTTGAAGGTCGCCCCGTACGCGGTCGCGAGAGAACTGAGCGTGATGGCGACCATCGAGACGGTGCGGACCTGCCACGAAACCACCGTCAGCCGGAGCAGCCGATGAAAGAGCAGCACTCCGAGCAGCCATGGAATGGTTCCCAGCAGGATTCCGAACAGCGAGCCGAGTTGGAAGAGATGGGTATCGAAGTTCCAGCCTGTCAGCGGTTTGATGACCGCATAGATGGCCGCGCCGAGCAGATTGAGCACCGGCGGCTTGCTGCTGTAGAAATGGCCATCGAGGAAGACCTTGTCGATGGTCATCGAGCCGAGCGAAACGCCGTCGATGGCCCACGTATGCTGCTCGACCACCGCCTGGATCGCGGCAAGCCGGCTCGCCGGGTTGACGGGCATGTGGGGTTGGATGGCGCACATCAACAACCAGAGGGTCACGACGATGAGCGTGAGTCGGGAGATGCGGCGTTCGGTTGGGTGCAGGGGCAGCAGGTCTTGCATGATGACCGCGCGATTACGGCGCATCCTCACCGCGTGCAAGCCAAAGGTGGAGCAGGCTAGCGAGAGGCGCGCGGCCGAGGCTGCTCGGAGCACCAGTCAAAGAAGGCGCGGAAGCTTCCCGGCACGGCCACCCCTTCGATTTCCAGCCGCGCGCCCCCGCCTCCCACAGCAAGTTGATTCCGTGACTCGAGGTGGCGCCGAAGCTCCCTGACCTGTTCCAACACCAGTGGACGGGGTGCGGTAGCCGAGACGCTGACAAAGACCGACGCCTCGGCCTGACGAGCGGCCCGGGCAATCTCAATCACGGGCGTGTCGAGACCGAGGTATGCGATCCTGCACCCCGCAGCAGCGGCAGTGACTGCAGCCATGTGGAGGCCGATCGCATGCTGTTCCATGGGCATGGTTGCGCCGACGAGCACTGGGCCCGTTGCTGCATCGGAGAGAGGGCGCCAAATGGTTCCTAAGAAGTCGATGATGCGATCAGAAGCAAAGTGCTCGTGCGGAATCCCGAGCTCATCGCGCAGCCAAGCCTCGCCGATCGCGACGATGAAGGGATGAATGCGGCGCTCGAGAAAGTCGAACACCCCGAGTCGGGCCCATTCGGTCTCGAAGCCCCGCGCGAGGGTCGCCGCATCAAAGTGAGTCGCCGCGCGCATCCACAGGGCAACAACTGCGGCTGCATCAGCATCCGTCTCCGAGCATGGAGCCGCATCGCACACGACCGTAGGAAGAGGCCGTGCCATCGTCACAGGCGCGGGCTCGGCCGGCGTAACCATCAACTGGGCGAAGGCCTGAGAGGGGCGCAGGCCTCGGTCTAGGGCTAGTTTCGCACGCTGAAGCAGCCCCACCATCTCAGGCTGGTACAACCTCTGCCCTCCGGGGGTGCGCGTCGCAACTGGGAAGCCATAGCGGCGCTCCCAGGTCCTCAGCGTCTCCACAGGGACCTCGCAGGCCTTCGAAACGGCCCCGATGGTGAGGAAGGATTCGCTCATATGCGTTCTCAAGCTACCGCGAGCATCCGCGCCTTGAGGCCCTCGCGGACGCGGTGCAGGCGAGCCTTGAGAGCTGGAATCGTGAGCGACAGCTCTGCCGCCACATCCTCTTTCGACCGTCCGTCGAGATCCATCGCCATGTAGAGGCTCCTGTTCGTCTCTTCAATCTCCATAAGGCCGGCCGCGTATGCCTGGACGCAGCGGCGCTCGCGGAGTTGATCATCCGGACGGTCGGAGGTGTTCTCCATGGCGGCAGGTGCCATCATCGCGCTGAGCGTGTCGCTCTCCACCAGAATTGGGCGGCGCTTGAAGGTCCGGAGCTTCATCCGCGCACAGTTCTCCGCAACGCGGTAGATCCAACTCCAGAGGGCGCACTGCTCGTGGAAGAGGTCAATCTTGTTCACAACAGTGAACAGGGCGTCGTGGGTCGCCTCTTCGGCATCCCACTCGTCTCGGAGCACGCGTACGGTGACAGCAAATATGCGGTCGCGGTAGGCATCGTAAAGCGCACGCGCTGCGTTAGGGTCACGGCGGCGAAGGGCTTGGAGCAGGTCAGCATCGGTCATGGCAGCACTCGCTGTGGAGTAGAGTTGAACATCTTATGAACAGATATCGCATCATTGTCAACAGATTGAAAAGGTGGTGAACAGGATTGTGTCGGTCCATCCTCCCACGGCAAGCCCAAGTTGAACAACGGGTTAGCCTCTGTTACGCCGCTGAACTCCCGTCGGCGTCTCCCTGTGAAAGATCGATTCCAATGAAACTCTCGCTGCTCATTCCCGTGTTCAACGAGGAGGAGAACCTCTGGCTGCTGCACGGGCAGATCGATGCCATGGCGAAGCAGTTCGCGCTCGATGTCGAGGTGGTGCTCGTCGATGACGGCTCCACCGATCGCTCCTTCGAGGTCCTCACCGAGATTGCTGCGGCTGATCCTCGCTGCCGCGTGGTCCGATTCCGTAAGAACTTCGGGCAGACCGCTGCGCTCGCTGCCGCCATCGCACATGCCACGGGCGACATCTACATTCCGCTCGACGCCGACCTTCAGAACGACCCGGCAGACATCCCCCGCCTCATCGCCAAACTCGACGAGGGCTATGATGTTGTCAGCGGCTGGCGGCAGTCGCGGCAAGACCTTTTCTGGAGCAGGCGCCTCCCTTCGGTCCTCGCCAACCGGCTCATCTCTGCCTGGACCGGCGTGAAGCTCCACGACTACGGCTGTAGCCTCAAAGCCTATCGCGCCGAGGTCATACGCGACATCCGCCTCTATGGTGAGATGCACAGGTTTGTGCCCATCTACGCATCCTGGGCCGGCGGCCGCGTCGCCGAGATTGTTGTGAACCATCGCGCGAGACAGTTCGGTGTCTCCAAGTATGGCATCAACCGCACCTTCAAGGTGCTGCTGGACCTGCTGACCGTGAAGTTCCTGAGCAACTACGCAACCAAGCCCATCTACCTCTTCGGTGGCATCGGGCTCATCCTCGCCGGCCTCGGTTCTGCGGTCGCTCTCGGTGTCGTCATCGGCCGATTCATCTGGACCGACCCACCCTTCCAGCACAACATGTCGCTGTTGCTCCTCTCGACCTTCCTCTTCACGATTGGTTTGATGCTGGTGATGATGGGGCTGCTCGCTGAGATCATCATCCGCACCTACCACGAGGCGCAGGGCAAGCAGATCTACCTCGTTCGTTCGGTGCTCAACCCCGCGCCGGCCGCGGGCGCGAAGGAGTAGCCGTGTGCGGCATCGCCGGCGGCTTCTTCGTCGCCTCTTCCGCGCACGACGAAGCCGTGCTCCGAAGGATGACGGACTCGCTGGCCCATCGAGGCCCAGACGGTGAAGGACTGCTCCTCGGCGAGGGTTTCGCCTTCGGCCACCGCAGGCTTGCCATCGTCGACCTAGAGGGTGGCGCACAGCCCATGCGCGCGCTGAACCACCGGACAGCAGTCTGTTTCAACGGCGAGATCTACAACCATTTGCGGCTCCGGGCCGAGCTCGAGGTGTTGGGCTATCGGTTCGAGACCTCCTCCGATACCGAGGTGCTTGTGCACGGCGCCCATGCTTGGGGCGCGGGGCTGCCCGCGAAGCTCAATGGCATGTTCGCCTACGCGACGTGGGACCCCGAACACCGACGCGGCAGGCTGGCCCGCGACCGCTTCGGCGAAAAGCCGCTCTACTACATGCACCTGCCTGACGGTTCGCTCTGGTTCGGGAGCGAACTCCGCGCGCTGATGGCCCATCCCGGCTGCACGCGGCGCATTTCGCAGGCGGCGCTCGAACTCTATCTGACCTACGAGTATGTGCCCTGGCCCCACGCCGCCGTCGAGGGTGTGAAGAAGTTGGAGCCGGGTACGGCGCTGGTGTGGGAGGCGGGTCGCATCACCCTCGAGCCATTCTGCGAAAATGACTTTGCACAGGCTGAACAGGTTGGTCTGACCGACGATGCCTGGATTCGGCAGACCAAGCAGGCCCTGCTGGATTCTGTTCGGGCGCGGACCATGGCAGATGTCCCGATCGGCGTATTTCTTTCAGGCGGTGTGGACTCGTCGGCCATCGCAGCGCTGCTCAGCGAGATC
>CAIWGR010000216.1 GCA_903912275.1 uncultured delta proteobacterium | reverse complement strand
GCCAGAGAATCTCCACAAGGGCCGCCTCATCGAGGTCGTCGAGGGTGACCACCACCGGGAGCCGACCGATGAATTCAGGGATGAGGCCGTAGGCGGCGAGGTCCTCGCTCCGCACCTGTCGGAGGATCTCATTGCGCGAAGCAAGGTCGCCGGAGGTAGTAGCCCCGAAGCCGATGACCGACTTCTTTAGCCGGCGAGCGATGATCTCCTCGAGCCCTTCGAAACTGCCGCAGCAGATGAATAGCACGTTTTTGGTGTCGATCTGGATCAGCTCCTGCTGCGGCCGGTTCCGGTTGCCGTCGGGCGGGATGGAGACCTTCTGGCTCTCGATGATCTTGAGAAGCGCCTGCTGCACTCCTTCGCCACCCACATCGCGGGTCGAGGCCGCGCTGCCGCCAGAGCGCCCGATCTTGTCGACCTCGTCGATGCAGACCACCCCTTTTGCGGCCAGCTCCGGGTCTCGGTTGGCGGCAAGCCAGAGGTTCTTGATCAGCCCCTCGACATCCTCGCCCACATAGCCGGCCTCGGTAAGGCTGGTTGCGTCGGCCATCGTGAAGGGGACACCCAGCTTCTTGGCGATCGAGCGAGCGAGCAGGGTCTTGCCCGAGCCGGTCGGGCCGATGACGAGGATGTTGCTCTTGGTCAGCTCGACCTCGTCGCTACCGTCGTTCTCGGCGCGCAGCCGCTTGAAGTGGTTGTAGACGGCGACCGCCAGGACGGTCTTCGCACGGTCTTGACCCACAGCGTGCTCGTCAAGGTAGCTCTTGATGGCGCGAGGCCGGAGGTCGTTCAGGAGGGTTGTCCCAGGCTCCTCGTCGCGGACGGGGTCATCGGCGAGGATCTCGGCGCAGAGCTTGATGCAGTCATCGCAGATGGCAGCCCCGGCGACGCCGGCGGTGAGCTGACCGAGGTCGGCAACCTCTTTGGTGCAGAAGGAGCAGCGGAGTCGGACAGGGGCGTCGGCGTCGGTCACGGTAGGCTCAAAAGAGGGCAGTCCTGCTTGACACGCAGGGGAGGGCAGTCTAGGTGCGGCCCTTCCGTGAAGCAAGCGCGCCGCTTCGGCGTTCGGCACTTTGCAGAGACCACCTACCAAGCGATCCCATGAGCGTAAAAGTCCGTATGCAGCGCCACGGCGCCAAGAAGCGCCCGTACTACCGTATCGTCGTCGCCGACTCCCACTCGCCGCGTGACGGTAAGTTCCTGGAGCTCGTTGGCACCTACGATCCCAGCCGCAGCCCCGCCCTGCTCGACATCAAGCTCGACCGCGTGGAGCACTGGATTGGCCTTGGCGCTCAGCCCTCGGACACCGTTCGCACGCTTATCAATCGCCTCAAGCGCGGTCTGACCCAGACCCGCGCCGAGCGCGATGCCTCGCAGAAGGAGGCGCTCCACGCCGCCCGCAAGGCGACCTACGAGAATGCCAAGGCTGTTGAGGCTCCCTCCCTGTCGGCCTCCGAATAAGTCGAGAGGCGCGCCATGGCGGATTTCAAACTTGAACCCTTGGCGCGCATCCTCATGGAGCCCATCGTGAGCGGTGAGGCAACCATGACCTTCACCGAGGAGACAGACGCGGCGAGCAACAAACTGCTTGTTACGGTCTCCACTGGAGAGCTCGGGCGCCTCATCGGCACCCGCGGAGCCACCGCGCAGGCCATCCGCCGCGTGCTCGACTTTGGCGCAGCCCAACAGGGTCGCCGCTGCTCCATCGATGTCGTCGAATCCTAACGACGCGCTCATCCCTGTCGGCCGTCTGGGCAAACCGCACGGACTCCGCGGGCAACTGACGCTCCACCTCCACCACCCGGATTCTGACCGGATCTGGAAGGCCAAGTCTCTCATCATCCGCGACGCCGCGGGTGACCGAGCGGTGCAGGTCGAAAGGCTCGAGCGCGTCCCCAAGGGCGGCATCGTCTCACTCGCTGGATGTTCCAGCCGCGAGGCGGCTGACGCGCTGGTACACGCAGAGGTGCTCGTGCCCAGCAGTTTCTTTCCTCCGCTGGCAGAGGGCGAGGGCTACTATGCCTTCCAACTCGAGGGCCTCACCGCGCTCTCCGAAACCGGAGAGAAGGTCGGCGTGGTGACGACGCTCACCTCTTTTGGCGCCGGCGACATCCTCGTCGTCGAGGTCCCTGGCGACAGCTGGCTCCTCCCCTTCGCTGAGCCCTATGTCGGCGCGGTCGACCTGGTGGCCCGAACCGTGGTGGTCCGTCCGCTGGACGAGATATGAGCGACCGCGCCGCCTTCGGCGTGGGGCTGGTGACCCTCTTCCCCGAGTTCTTTGCCGGCCCGCTCGCGCTTAGCATTCCCGGTCGCGCGGAGACGGCTGGTGCGGCCCAATGGTCTTACTTCAACCCGCGCGACTACGCGACCAACCGGCACCGCACCGTCGATGACGCCCCCTACGGCGGAGGGGCGGGTATGGTGATGCGCCCTACCGAACTTGGGGCTGCCGTAGAGGCTGCACGGACGGAGCTGCCCGGCGCTCCGGTCATTCTCATGACCCCACAGGGACGCCCCGTGACCCAGCAGCTCGTGGGTGAGCTGGCCGGTCGGCCGGGCATTATCTTGGTCTGCGGCCGCTATGAGGGGGTCGACGAGCGGTTCGTGGAGCGGCACGTGGACCTGGAGGTCTGTGTTGGCGAGGCTGTTCTGTCGGGCGGCGAGCCTGCGGCGCTCTGTCTGCTCGATGCCGTCGTCCGGTTGCTCCCCGGGGTGCTAGGCAATGCCTCTTCACTCGAGCAGGAGAGTTTCGGCAGCGACCGGCTAGAGTATCCGCAATTCACCCGTCCCGTCTCCTTCGATGGGCTCGCAGTCCCCGAGGTGCTGAGCGGCGGCGACCACGCGGCAGTGGCCCGTTGGCGCCAGAAGGCTGGCCTACTGCGGACGATTGCGCGTCGTCCCGACCTGCTGGAGCGGACGCCCCTTACCGCAGCGGAGCAGAAGCTGCTGAACGACAAAAGGGTGGAGGTGGAGGCCTGGCTCTACGCAGCTCATCACCGCCTTGCAGACGACGAACCCACTTGACGCAAAGGCGTTATCGTGTATGCTCCAACGCCCCTCCTCTTGTCTGTTCAGGCTATGAGGGATCTGCCCCTGCTGTTTGAGAAGAGTGCCATGAGCGTACATCCCCTCGTGAAGAAGATTGAAGACTCTGAGTCCCGCACGGCGAAGGGCCAAGAGCCCCTCCCCGAGTTCCGCGCGGGCGACACGGTTCGCGTGCATGTGCGCATCGTTGACGGCGAAAAAGAGCGCATCCAGGCCTACGAGGGCGTGGTCATCGCCATGGGTGGTGCGGGCAACCGTCGCGCTTTCACGGTCCGTAAGGTCAGCTACGGCGTCGGCGTCGAGCGTATCTTCCCCGTGCACAGCCCCCGCGTCGCTCAGGTCGAAGTGCTCCGCCGCGGTAAGGTCCGTCGCGCCAAGCTTCACTACCTGCGCAACCTCAAGGGCAAGGCGGCGCGTATCAAGGAACTTCGGGACTTCAACTAACCGAAGGTTGCGGGGCTGCTCTCTGAGCGGCTAGTGTCTCCAGCATGAGGCTCCGCTCCTTTCAGTTGTTTGACACATCGGGCTCAACGCTTGTCGCGTTCGAGTCCGATGGTCGTTTTTGCGAGCCAATTGTGGCCGCTCTCTGGCTTCATCGGCTGCCCTTGCTTCTGCGGAGTCTCGTGCAGCCGCTCTCGGTCAACGACGACGCCCTCCTGCTGGCGCTCTCCGGCGAGGTCGGATTTCGTTGGCAGCTCGAGGCGGAGCTCCCAAGCCTGCAGTTTCGCATCAGCCGTAGCATCGCGCAGGCCTCCGTGAGGCTTGAAGTGCCCGACGGGCAGCAGGGCTGGCGTCAGGTGGCGCTGGGGGCAGAGGCGGTCGACGACCGGCTCGCTCGCAGGCTCGCGCTCGAAGAGCCTGGCGCAGTGGCGGCACTCTGGTTTGGCGCCCCTCCCGTGATCAGCGATCTCGCCGCGGTCTCTGCTGCAGATGAACGCCCCGACTGGCTCGAGGTGTCCGACACGCGGCGCTCCACCTCGCAAGCCCCCGCGGTCCCGCCACCCTCCGCCGGGCTCGCCGACCTCGTGGAGGAGCTCAGGCAGGTCCGTCTCAGCGACGCGCTCGCCGCCGCGGAGAGCCGGCTGATGATGGGCAGCCTTGCCTTCTCCGCGGAGGACGACGGCATGGTGCAGCTGCACGCCGACCTCGAGCGTGCGAGCAAGGCTGCTGCGGCGCTCGGGCCCATCCGTCAGCTGACCGACGAAGAGGAGGATCTGCTGGCGAGTTTGCCTCCGTCGCAGCCTCCGCGGCCGCCGCTGCAGGAGGCGCTCACCGTCTGGTGGCGCGCCGAGTCGCGGGCCTGGGTGCCGATCTTCGTGGGCAAGCTGCTGGCACTGATCCTGTTTGTCGGAGCCGCCGCGGGCAGCCGGACGATGGGCAAGATGTTGCCGCTCAACGCGGGACTGCTCGCCTGGGCCGCCTGGGGTGCCAACCGGCTCTTCGACCGGCGCGCAACCGGCCGCCCCCTCCTGACGCCGCTCTTTGTCCGGGTGAACGATCCCGTGGGTGACGCGCGCGCGGCGCTTGTGGAGGAGCTTGGCTGCGATTCGCTTGATGAACTCGCGGACCGCAACCGGCAGCGAGAGCTGGCCGAGGCGCGCCGCGAGCGGGCAGAGCTGGCGCTGACGAGCATGGGTGGCGCGGTTGGGGGCGGCGCTTCGCCGAGCGACGGCCTGTCACCGGAGACCATCCGTCAGGCCCGCGCGCAGCTGGTGCTCTCAGGCCGAACCGTTGCAACCATCGAGCACGAACTGCGGAGCATGGGGCTGGAGCCCGAGGCGCTGCTGCAGGTAGAGAGCGCTGCCGGCTTGACCGATGCGCTCGCGTCGCTTCGTCAGGCGGGCGGCACCCTCGGGATCTGGAACGCATCCGGGCCTGCGCCCGAACTGCTGGTGCCGTGGACCGCCGTGCTGCGGCAGACGCTGGGCCGTGAGGTCGTCGCGGTCGCATCGGGGCCGGTCGGTGGGCCTCCGGTGTTTCGCGACAGCACCGGCACGGTCAACCTCAACCCGGGCGAGGCTGCTCGCGCGCTGGCGCTGCTCCGTATCGTGATGGTTCGGGCAGCCGTCTCTCGGCGCAAGGAGGGAGCGCTGGCGATGATGGTGACGGCAGGGATGATGGCCGGTGCGGAGGCCGCGGAGCGTCGGCTCTGGCGGAAGATGCTGTCTGAGCTGTCGCCGTCGCTCCAGGTCATCTGCATCGAGTCTGTCGGTTGAGCCAGCTGGAGATTGGGTTCTCTCGCGGCCCCATGGGGCAGGTCGATCTCGAGGCGTTTGCGCAGGGATATGACATCCTCATCGGGGTGGATGAGGCGGGCCGCGGGCCGCTCGCCGGTCCTGTGAGTACCGCGGGTGTCGCGGTCACGCGCGCGCAGTGGGAGCTTCTCGAGGGAGTGAACGATTCCAAGCAGATGACCGCTGCTGGGCGAGCGGCTTGGGAGGAGCGGCTGCTGCTGCAGGGCGGCTGGCACCAGGTCGATCTGGCAGCGGAGGAGATCGACCGGCTCAACATTCTGGCTGCCTCGCTGGAGGGGATGCGGCGCTGCGCGGAGGCGCTCTGCGCGGGTTTCTCGGGTGCGCGGGTGCTGGTCTTGGTGGACGGAAACCACGGCCTGCGATCCTTTGCAGGGGCGCAGCAACCGCTTGTGAAGGGCGACGCGCGGAGTCGGGTGATTGCCGCGGCGTCGGTGTTGGCGAAGGAGCATCGCGATCGCGAGATGGCGCGCCTGGAGGCGCTCTACCCGGGCTACGGCTTTGCGAAGCACAAGGGCTATCCGACACCGGCACACCTGCGGGCGCTCGCGGAGCTTGGCCCTTCGCCTGTCCATCGGATGAGTTATGCGCCTGTTGCTCAGGCAGCTGCAACAGCGGCGGCTCAACGCCGATAATGCTCCATCGACTCTTGGTCGGAGGAGGCAGGATGGATCGGCGATTGGAGGATGGTGCGCGCGGAGAGGCGATCGCAGCGGCGATGCTGGAGCGGTCGGGTATGCGGCTGGTGGCGCGCAATGTGCGCTACCGGGTGGGGGAACTCGACATCATCGTGGAGGACGAGGGGACACTGGTCTTCGTCGAGGTAAGGTCGCGCTGGCGGCGAAACGGCCCGCGCGCAGAAGACACGGTGACCTTCGGGAAGCAGCGGCGGCTGTCGAAGGCGGCGCTGCTCTTCTGGAGGCTCTACCGTGGACCGTGCCGACGCGCCCGCTTCGACGTGGTGGCAGTCGACCTCGCCCGAGGTCAGGTGACGGCACACCATCGCGCCGCCTTCGAGCTGCGGGAAGGCGGCTAGTTGAGGGCCCGCTCGAAGATGGCGTTCGGCACGCAGAAGCCGAGGTCGGCGTTGGCGGGTCGGTCGCAGATAGAGCCGGACGGGCAACTTCCCGAGGTGTCCGGGTCGCAGGTCTGGGTGCAGAATCCCTCCGAGCCGACGTAGGTGGCGCAGAGGCGGCTGCTGCAATCAGCGGAATGCTTGTAGAGGCAGACTTCGGAGGTGAGCGCCGTCGCATCGCTGGCGCAGACGTCTGCGATGGGAGCGGGGAGGTCGCAGGCGTCACCGACCTCTTCGTCGCCGCAGGCGGTGAAGAGGAGGGCGGTAGCGACAAGGAGGAACCAAGCCTTGAGCATGGGGCGCATCGAGAGAGAGGGAGGCGGGAATCGCCCCGCGCAGAGCTGTCTTTTGCCCCCGTCGCGGTCGGATGTCAAACGAAGTCGATAGGGGGGCGTCGGCGGGTTGGGGGAGGTCCCGCTTGACACTCCATTTTGCACAGGGGTAGAGAGACAATTTCGTGCATTTCAAGCTGCAATCAGGGATGATTGGAGATTGATGTACGGAGCTGAACTTACGCGCGGTGGTACGAGCATGTTCGATGACTCGAAGTCGATGATGAGGCGCATGTCTGCGCTGGTTGGCGTGGCACTCATGACAGGCCTGTCCGCCAAGGCGGCAGCACAGGAGCAGCCGGTCCCCGCAGAGCCCGCAGCGGCGGAGTCGTGGGGGGACGAGAGTGGGTTTGAGTTCGACACGCAGGAGGCCCAGCCCATCGGCGAAGCGACGCCCGTCGCGCGCCTCATGGACGAGGGACTGAAGCGGTTTTCGCGCGAGGATTTCGGCGGCGCGGCAGCCTCGTTCTGGTCGGTTCTGCAGGACCCCGACATCTCTGCCGATGCGATTCGTCCCCGCGCGCAGTTCGAGATGGGCAAGACGCTCATGAAGCTCAAGATGTACGAGGGGGCGACGATTTTCTTTGAAGAGATCGTTCGTTCGGGCCCCGTGCATCCCTACTTCGAGGCGACGGCGCCTTGGATGATGCTGCTGTCGCGTCGTGTGCCGGGTGACCCTGCGATGCTGAGCCGGATTTCGGCGTTTGGCTCGCTGTTTCCTGACCGTATCGACGCCAAGTACCGCGATGAGATGGCCTTTCTTCTTGGGCAGAATGCCTTCAATCAGGGAGAGCTTGAGAGCGCGCTGAGTTACTTCGCGCTCGTCTCCCCCGACTCCAACTTCTGGGCACGGTCGCTCTACTACAAGGGCATCACGCATGTCCGGCAGTATGAGGCTCAACCGGCGGTGGATGCCTTCAAGGCGCTGCTTGCACTGGACGGCAAGGGGGCAGAGGCGGAAGAGGGCAAGCGCCTGAACGAGATGGCAATGCTGGCCATGGCGCGGACCTTCTACTCGACGGGCGAGTTCGAGAAGTCGCTTCGGCTGTTCGAAGGGATTCCGCTCGGTAGTTCTACCTGGCTGGACGCGCTGTTCGAGTCTTCGTGGGCCCACTTCCAGCTCGACCAATCGAACCGCGCGCTCGGCAATCTTCACAGCCTCAACTCGCCCTTCTTCAGCGCGCAGTACTACCCCGAGGCGCCGATTTTGCAGGCGGTCATTCTGTTCGAGAACTGCCGCTACACGGGCGTTCGCAAGACGCTCGACCTGTTTGACGATGTCTATGCGCCGCTGCTCGGGCAGCTCGAGGCGCTTGCGACGGAGCGGACGTCGGACCTGGACTACTTTGGGTTCTACCAGGCCTCTGAGTCCACGCTGACGACGGACTTCGACCCCAGGCTGCAGCAGATTACCCGTGCCGCACTTTCGGATCGGAGCGTCCGCGAGGCAGCGGCCTTTGTGCGTCAGGTGGAGTCGGAGCGCGCGGCGCTGTCGAAGCTGCCGGCAGAGGTGGCCGCGGGCCCCTTCGGGCAGTACCTGACGGGCAAGCTGGAGGCGGAGCTGGGTGGAGCGCAGGCCAACCTTGGCGGCCTGGTGCGTCGCCGGATGGAGCGGATCACGGGCGAGCTTCGCACCAAGCGGAGAGAAGCGGAGGCCATCCGCGTCGAGGCTGACCTTTCGGAGGCTTCGCTGTTGCGGGCTCAGAAGGCGAAAGGGGCGCTGGGCGAGGTTCCGGATGTTGTCTCGGAGACGCGTCCAGCCTGGTACCAGATGGCCTGGCCGTTCGAGAAGGAGTACTGGCGCGACGAGCTGGGCCACTACTCCTACCACATCGCGTCGAAGTGCCGCTGATGCGGCAAGGGAGCGGGAACATGACGAAGGGCACGACGCTGTCGCGCGCGGCGAAGAATCTGGGCGGTAGCCTGCTGTTGCTGACGCTCGCTGCGCCGGCCGCGGCGCAGGTGACCAGCAACAAGAGCGAGGCGCAGATCCAGAATTACAATCTTGCGCCCGAGACGGCGCGCGAGAGCGTGTTCGAGGAGGCCAAAAAGGGGCCGGCTGACACAAAGCGGATGATGGCTGAGAAAATCGCCATCGAGGAGATTGAGCGCACAGAGACGGCGCTCTCGCGCCTGCGCAACCTCGTCAGCACCACGCCGACGGCAGACCCTGCGCGCGCCGACTATCTCTTCCGGCTGGCAGAGCTCTACTACGACCGAGCGCGCTACTACGAACAGCGCGCCTACGATCGTCGCGACCAGGCCTTCGAGCAGGACAAGAAGGATCCCGCACGCGCCGCTGCCTATCGCAAGGCGTCCGCGGACGACATGACCCACTCGACGGAGTTCGCCAAGAACGCCATCACGCTCTACACGGAGTTGTACGCCAACTATCGGGACACCTACGCGAACATCGACGCAGTGCTGTTCTATCTTGGCGCGAACCTGCTTCAGACCGACGACTCCGACAGCGCCCGTGAGGTCTTCGAGGCGTTGTCGCAGAACTTCCCGAAGTCGCAGTACCTGGCGCAGGCCTACTTCATGGTCGGTGAACTCGACTTCGGTGTGGGCGACGCCGAGCATGCGATGGAGTCCTACCAGCGGGCCGCGCAGTTCCCCGATACGAACATCTATCCCTTCGCGCTCTACAAGGTTGCCTGGTGCGCCTACAATCTGGCCGAGTCAGCGAAGCAGAAGAAGGAAGCGGTGAATCTCCTCTACGAGGCAATCCTGGCTTCCAAAGACAGGATTGCAAAGCAGGGCGACTCGATGCGCCGGCTCCGGGACGACTCGCTCCGCGACATGACGCTCTTCTGGGCGAGTGCCTACAAGCACAACGACGCGCTGAAGTTCTTCACCAAGGCCGCCGCCGAGACCGAGGTTTCGGATGCTGAGCGGACCAAGCTGATCGCGCGACTTGCGCGCATCTACGGCGAGCGGGCCGACTACGACGATTCGACGGCGCTGTTCCGTCAGCTCATCGAGCTTTCGCCGAACGACTTTGCCATTGTGGGCTACCAGCGAGAGATTGTGCGGAACACCCGCCCCGGTGGCAGCCGCGCTGAAATCGTGACGTCGCTCAACGATCTGACAGAGACGCTTTCGCGTGCGATGACCTTTGCTTCGACCGATCCGGGCGATCTGCAGCGGGCGCGCGAAGAGGTGGAACTGCTGCTCCGCCAGTTCAGCACGACCTACCACCACGATGCGCAGACGACGAACAACGAGCAGCTCTACCAGCTCGCCGGAAGCCTCTACGAAAAGTATCTGGCGCTGTTCGGTGAGGAGCCAGGCTCCTACGACATCTGGTTCTACGCGGGCGAACTGCAGTACCGGCTCAAGCACTGGAACGAGGCCGCGGTTGCCTACGAGAAGGCGCTGACGCTGAGCGGCGGGGCCACGGGCGAGGCGAAGGGTCGTTACGATCAGGAGGCGACCTACGCATCCTGTCTGGCGCAGACCAACCTCGTCGACATGAAGGGTTCGGTTCAGGCGACAGGGAGCAACAGCAACAGCCCTACGGGCGAGCTGCCGCCCATCCCCGAGCCGCGCGAGATTTCGACCGGGTTCGCGAGCATGCTCTCGGCCTGCGAACGGTACCTCAAGACCGGGCCAGAGGTCTCTGCGGAGACGGCTGAGATTGAGTATGCAGTTGCCTACACGCTGTACGACTACGACCACCTCGATGCTGCGATTCCGAAGTTCGGTCGCCTCGCGCTGGACCTCTATACTGCTGAGCCGGGCCGCGCGCAGGTCTCGGCAGAGCTGCTGCTGGACAGCCTCGCGCTGCAGCGGCGCTTCCCAGAGATGAAGGAGTGGATTGGCCGTTTGGCGTCGGCCCCCGTAGGCCAAGGCAAGCTTGCACCGAAGCTCCGTGAGCTCGGCGAGCAGGTGAACTTCAAGGAGTGCCGCGATCTTCAGCAGGCCAAGAAGTTCGAGGAAT
>CAIWGR010000215.1 GCA_903912275.1 uncultured delta proteobacterium | reverse complement strand
CCTCCGCCGCCTTCACAGCCCTCCGCGACGGCACCGCCCTCCGCGATCCCGAACTGGTGGCCCGGGTGCCCCGCTTCGAAGAAGAGGTCTTCGCCCCGCTCGTCGCCGCAGGACTCGATCGCAGCAGCCTGACCCTCGCTTGGGACTTCGTCACCGCCAGCAGCCGCTCCACCCATGGCCCCATGCTCAAGATGCGCGACGACGCCCTCGCCGTCGTCGGCACCCAGGGCCCCGAGATGACCATCACAGAAATTCAAGACTACACCGAGGCCGAAGACGCCGACATCGCCTTCGAGGTCCGCGGCACCTTCCGTGCCCCCTACTACATGGAAGACCTCCCGGTCTCCGACCGCTCCGGCACCGTCGTCGGTCAGGTCTTCCATCTCGGACCCGACGGCCTGCCCGCGCAGAACGGCTTTCACGACGCGCCCTTCTGGATCCGCGTCCCCCGCGCCGCCCTGGGCGGCACCCCGCAGGGCCTCATGCAGTTCGGCCACGGCCTGCTCGGTACGGGCGACGAGATCCGCTACTTCGGCCACGACAGCCTCTCGCAGCGCCACAACCTCATCCACTTCGCCACCAACTGGCTGGGCATGGCAGAGCCCGACGAGGGCCGCGTGCAGTTCATGGTCTTCGACCTCGACCGCTTCCGCTGGCTCTCCGACCTCACCCACCAGGGCGTCCTCGACACCCTCCTCCTCGCCCGCTCCATGCGCGAGCGCTTCGCCTCGCTCCCCGAAATCGCCGCCCGCGGCATCGTCGTCAACCGCGACGAGCTCTTCTACTCGGGCAACTCGCAGGGCGGCATCTACGGCGCCACCTACATGGCCCTCACCACCGATGTGCAGCGCGGCCACCTCGGCGTCCCGGGCCAGAACTACTCCACCCTGCTCCACCGCTCGAAGGACTTTGAACGCTTCTTCGTTGTCCTCAAGAGCACCCTCCGCACCGCCTCCAACGTGGCCGTCGCCCTCTCCGCCATCCAGCTCCTCTGGGACGGCGTCGACCCCGTCAGCTACTGGAAGCACATCGAGGCCGAGCCCTTCGCCGGCAACAGCCCCCACCAGGTGCTCTGCGCCGTCGCGAAGGGCGACTACCAGGTGGCCCCCGTCACGATGGAGGTCGTAGCCCGCAGCAACGACGGCCTGGCCATCATGGAGAACTACGACAGCCAGCGCACCCCGTGGAATGTGACCGAGGTGCCCTACCCCCACACCGGCTCAGGCCTCGTCCTCTGGGACTTCGGCAACCCCTGGGGCCCCCGCGCCAACACGCCGCCCACCGAGTCCGACCCCGGCGACCCGCACGACCGGCCCCGCCGCCTCGACAGCCACAACGACCAGCTCATCCACTTCTGCCGCACCGGCGAAATCATCGACGTCTGCGGCGGCGACGGCTGCCACCCCGAGTAGCTCAGGTGCCGAGCGGCCGCGGCGGACCGTGGCCCACCTCGAGCGCCAGCTCCACCCGGTTCCGGCCCGCCAACTTGGCACGATAGAGCGCCGCGTCGGCCGCCTCGAGCAGCTCGGTCGGCGTCTCGCCATGCTCGGGGAACGAGGCCACGCCAAGCGAGATGGTGGCGGAGATGGGTCCCGCGCCCGTCTGAATCGGCTCCGAGGCGAAGGTCAGCCGCCAGGCCTCGGCACGCTCCAGCGCGGTGGCGAGCGGCATCTTCGGCATCACCACGAGGAACTCCTCGCCACCGAGCCGGCAGGGCATGTCTTCGGCCCGTGAACCGGCCGTCAGCCGCCGGGCCAGCGACTTGAGCACCTCGTCGCCGGCGGGGTGGCCGTAGGTGTCGTTGACCTGCTTGAAGTGGTCCACATCCATCACCAGCAGCGCGATGGGCCGCTTCTCTCGGATGCAGCGGGCCAGCTCACGGTCGAAGGTGGGCTCGAGGTAGCGCCGGTTGAAGAGCCCCGTCATGGGGTCCCGGTTGGCCTCTTCGCGCAGCGCCGTCTGCAGCTTGCGGTTCTCCTCGAGCTGCCGGTGCAGCGCCTCCTCCGACGCCCTGCCCTTGGCAGACATCTCGTGGAGCCGCCGCGACCGCAGGTAGGCCTCATAGGCCACCGTCAGCAGGTAGCCGGTCACACTCGCGATGCTCAGCGCCGTCACATGGCCCGCCGTCTCGGGACGGTAGGAGCCGCCCTGCGCCGCCTGCGCGGGGAGCGCACCGAGCGCAAAGATGGCCACGCCCTGCACCAGCCCCGCCAGCCCGGCGAAGGCGGTCAGGTTCACCGTCGCGCCCACAAAGAGCACAAAGGCGATCCAGAGCGGAAAGCCGAGCGCAGAGGCCCACGCACCCAAGATGAGCGCATCCACCCGCAGGTTCCAGAGCTCCGCCTGAAGCGGCGTCGACGACTTGCTTGCCAGCCGGTAGGCCGCCACGGGCCAGCCCAGAAAGGTCACGGGGAGCGCCACCCAGAGCAGCGACGGCACCGGCCCGGTGAGCATATGCGCCGCCAGCGTCAGCAACACCATCACGAAACCGATCGTCCGGTTCCGGTGGTTCATCCGAACCGCCCAATGTACTTGCTGCGTCACGGTTACCGCACAGGCTGAGGTCTACGCCCCCCGTAGCAAAGCCGCACACCCCGAACCAGAAACGGACGGGTGTCGTCTAGAGCACCCCTCGCCGCTCCTGGTCCCGCTCGATGGAACGGAAGAGCGCGCCAAAGTTCCCCTCGCCAAAGGAGAGGTGGTTCCGCCGCTGGATGAGCTCAAAGAAGATGGGCCCGATGATGTTCTTGGTGAAAATCTGGAGCAGGTAGCCAGCCTCATCGCCATCCACGAGGATCTGGTGATGGTGAAGCTTGGTCCGGTCCTCCGTCACCCCCGGCACCCGTTCAAAGACCTCCGCATAGTAGTCATCATCGATGTCGAGGAAGGCCACCGACGACCCCTTCATCGCGTCGAGCGAGGCCACCAGGTCGTTGGTCAGGAAGGCCAGATGCTGGATGCCCGGCCCCTTGTACTCCCGCAGGTACTCCTCAATCTGCGACTTGCTCTCCGTCCCCTCGTTGATGGGGATGCAGAAGGAGCCGTCGGGCGAGCGGAGCGCGAAGGAGTAGAGGCCGGTGCTCTCGCCGCGGATGTCGAAAGAGCGCACCTCGGTGAAGCCGAAGATGCTCTTGTAGAAGTCGGCCCACTGATGGAGCGTCCCCTTCGCGACGTTGTTGGTCAGGTGGTCGATGGCCAGGAAGCCCTTCGACGGCACCACCTCCGGCCGCGCCACCGGCTCGTAGTCCTCGCCAAGCGACGAGGTGGGGTCGTGAACGAAGTAGATCAGGCTCCTTCCGATGCCATACACCGCCGGATAGTTGATGGTCCCCTCGCCATCCTGCTCCGACGGCACGAAGGGCTGCGCACCCCGGTCGAGCGCGGTAGAGAAGGCCTGCTCGGGGTCGCGGACGCGGAGGCCGAGCGCCGAGATGCAGGGCCCATGCTGGGTGGCGAACCGGTGAGCGAAGGAGGCCGGGTCGGTGGTCAGCAGAAAGCGGATCTCGTTCTGCACGAAGAGGGTGGACTGCATCGTGCGATGGGCCGCGACGGCCGAGAAGCCGAAGTCGCGGAAGAGCTTCCGCAGGCCGGTGGAGGTATGCGCTGCAAACTCCACAAAGGCGATGCCGCGGATGCCGCAGGGGTTGGAGGAGACAATGAGGTTCATGGTGCGCTCCGGTCGGTCGAGGGGCGCTTCCAGGAGGCCCAGTAGTCGGGGTTGCAGACGGCGCGGCCGGCGGCCGTCACCTCTAGCGGGTTGCGGGTGTCGATCATGACGGCCTGCTCGTTGGTCCGCTGGCGCGTCTGGGCTCCCGCGACCGCCTTCGGGTGGGGGCCGTGGTGGATGCCCTGCGGATGGAAGGTGACCATCCCGGCCTTGATGCCGTCGCGGCTGAAGAAGTCGCCGTCGTGGTAGAAGAGCACCTCGTCGTAATCGATGTTGGCGTGGAAGAAGGGGACCCGCAGCGCCTCGGGGTCGCCCGTCTCCAGCCCGCGCGGCAGGAAGGTGCAGATGACCATGTTGGCCGCCACGAAGGTCGCATGGGCCGTGGGCGGCAGATGGTAGCGCTCCGACATCACGGGGCGGATGTCGCGCACATTGAGCTGCCAGACCGTCAGGTCGCCCTTGTAGCCCACCGTCTGGATTGGGTTGTAGGGATAGGTCACCCGGGTGTGGCGGCCGCACCGCTGCACAAAGAGCGGCCAGCCGGTGCGGCCGGGCTCCGGCATGTTGGCCTCGGGCGTCGGCACCTTGAGGACATCCATGTCGAAGAGGGCGTGGCGACCCAGCAGCCCGCGCTCCGGGATGCCCACCTCGCCGACCGACTCGATGACCAGAAAGCGCGACGGCTGGTGCGGCAGCAGCCGGTAGACCGTGCCACGCGGAATCACGAGGTAGTCGCCCTGCTCGTAGTGGAGCGGCCCGAAGTCGGTCTCGATGCGGCCGCCCCCTTCGTGCACAAAGAGCACCTCGTCGGCGTCGGCGTTGCGGAAGTGGTAGTCCATGGGCGCGGTGAGCGTCGCAAAGTGGAGCGTCACATCGGCGTTCTTCAGGAAGGCGACGCGGGCCGTGAGCCAGTCGCTCCCCGCGGCCACCAACCGGGTGAGGTCGAGCGCCTCGGGCCTGCAGTCGCCCTCGATGTCGCTCCAGCCGAGCGGCGACTCGGCACGGTAGAGGTGGGAGACGCGGCCCGAGAAGCCGCCTCGGCCATACTCCTCCTCCACCGTCCCTTCGGGGATGGAGACATGGGCCTGGGTGGTGGTTCGCCCTTTCACATAGTGCATCGCTGACCTCGCGTGGGCCGGCCGCTGGCGCCGGTCGAAGAGGCGTGCAGATGGGAGTTCCCGCACGCTGGTTGAGAGTTGTCGCACAGCGGAGTGTGGCCTGTGGGCCCTGTGCCGCCGCTTGCGCCCCCGAGGTCGCAAGAGCCGTGCCAAGCCGTTGACCGCGCTCCCGCTCCGCCCGATACTCGGCGCTGTCACCCACCCGGACGCCGACCATGCGCACCCGACTCACGCTCCTCTCGCTCGCCCTCCTCGCCGCAGCCTGCGCGCAGGAGCCGGTCGACCCCTTTGCCGAGAACCTCGACGAGACGGGCGCGGGCCGCTGCGCGGGCGACCTCGCCCTCCGCGCCAGCCTCCACCCGAGCGACGGCTTCGTCTCCTTCGGCGACGCCTCCGGCTTTGCGGCCATCCGCCCCGATGGCAACAGGCTGACCGCCTGGCTCTTCTCGGCTGCCGGCCACGATGGCGGCTGGAGCGAGACCGCCACGCTCCCCGACGGCACCGGCCCCATCGCCGAGGCAGAGATTCGGCCCACGGGCGGCGGCGGATATGCGGCGCTGGTGCGCACCGAGGGGCTGCCGACGGGCGCAGATCCCGCGGGCTGCGATGGCGCGGTGGAGACCCTCTGCGACGCTACCGACTTCGGCCAGGCGCTGGCGGCCGGCGAGGGTTCGGGCAGCAGCCCGCTGCCCGACTGCACCGACGCGCTCACCGCGGAGAACCGGGCCCTCGCCGATGGCTGCATCGCTGAGGGCGAGCAGTTCTGCCGCGACAGCGGTCGCCTCACCGTCGAGCAGCTGGCCGCCGCCAGCAGCTGCCTCGACGCGGTCAACGCCCTGCCCGAGGGCCCCGTCAAAGACCAACTCTACACCGACCTCGCCGACGGCTACCTCGCCTGCCTGGCGGCCGCCCCGCCCGCCGTCAGCGCCGCCACCGAGGCCATCACGCTTGGCCGTCAGCGTTGCGAAGAGGCCGTCGGCTTCACGGGAGCCACCCTCAATCTCGCCTCCCTCGCGACCGGCTCGCCCAGCAGGCTCTTCAGCAACACCGGCCTGCTCCCCGCCGCCGGCCTCAGCCTGGTCCACGACGTCGAGTTGGCCCCCACCGACGCCGGCCTGCTGGTCGCGGTCGTCGGCGCCCCCGCCTCCGACCTCGGCGCCGTGGAGCTCCGCACCGCCCTCCTCGACCCCACCACGGGGCGCTCCACCGCGCCGCTCACCGCCATCGACACCACCGGCTGCACCCTCGACCGCGAGGCCCGCGATCTCCTCCTCACGGGCGGCGGCGACCACTGGTTCCTGCTCGGCCGCAGCCTTGCCCCCACCGGCCTCTGCCTCATCCCCCTCGATGCGCGGGGCCAGCGCACAGCAGCCCCCGTCCGCCGCCTCGACGAGAGCAGCGGCCACTACAGCGCCACCTTCGCCGCCGATCAGCTCTGGGTCGCCCACGGCACCCCCGCCGCCACCACGCCCGTCGAGCTCACCCGCTACGACGCCTCGGGCGCCGCCATCGATTCCGAGCTCCTCTCCGCCCCCTTCACCTGCCGCCTCGCCGCGCTCACCGACAGCGCCATCCTCATCACCGCGGAGGGGCTGCAGGTGGCCTACACGGGCCGGTGCGACGACCAGCGCAAGGAGTTTTACACCGTGGGCCGCACAACGGCTGGCGCCCCGCTCTCGTCCTGGGTGGCGACGGTCCACACCGGCCGCAACGCCCTCTTTGCGGGCGGCGCGCCGGGCCAGTTCAACTACCTCTACGACGCCACCGCGGGCGCCTACCGCGTCCGCACGGGGGGGTGCGAAGGGCGCTAGCCCCTAAGGCGCGACGCTCGGGTCAAAGCGCTCGGGGCGTACCCCCGTCGCGGCGAGCAGCGAGCCCCGAACATCGCTCGTCGGGAGATCAGCGCGCCTGCAGCCGCTGGGTGAGCGCCTTGAGCGCCTGTTCAGGAGGCAGCGCCTTGAGCTGCTCCACCTCGTGAGAGGGGAGCAACTTCTTCGCAATTGTGAGCGCAGCGAGCAGCATGCCGCGCTTCTTCCCCTCTTGCCGGCCCTCTTGCCGGCCCTCTTGCCGGCCCCGCTTCTCGCCCCGCTTCTCGCCCCGCTCCTCGCCCATACGCATCGAGGCCTCGTGAAACTCCACCATGCCCAGGTG
>CAIWGR010000214.1 GCA_903912275.1 uncultured delta proteobacterium | reverse complement strand
CTGCTACCTGTTGCCTATCCTCGTCCGCCGCTGCCGATGGGCGAAGGGGTCTCCGCGTGGGGCTACCGAACGCTGGTGGGTATCGACACGCCGCTGAACTGCTTCCCGTCGGGCCACATCAGCATCCCGGCCGTGCTCTGCTGGGCGATCACGACCGAGCAGCCGCGGCTTCGCTGGCCAATCTGGCTCGGCTTTGCGCTGCTCGCGCCGAGCATCCTCACGACCAAGCAGCACTATGCGTGGGACCTGGTCGGAGGGCTGGCGATTGCCTGGATGGGTACGGTCGTGGTGCGCCGCTGGGAGCGGCTCGAGGCCGCTTAGGCCTGGGCCATCTTGCGGAGGACGGTCTGCAGGATACCGCCGTTGCGGTAGTAGTTTACGTCGACGGGGGTATCGAGGCGGACGATGGCCTTGAAGATGAAGTCAGTGCCGTCGGTCTTGGTGGCGACGACATCGATGTGCTGGAGCGGCTTCACATCGTCGCTGAGCGAGGGGATGGAGAAGGTCTCGGTGCCGTCGAGGCCGAGCGAGGCGGCATCTTCGCCGGGAAGGAAGTTGAGCGGCAGCACGCCCATGCCCACGAGGTTGGAGCGGTGGATGCGCTCGAAGCTCTTGGAGATGACGGCGCGAACGCCGAGGAGGAAGGTGCCCTTGGCGGCCCAGTCACGCGACGAGCCCGTGCCGTACTGTTCGCCCGCGAGGACGATGAGGGGGGTGCCGTCGGCCTTGTACTTCTGGGCCGCGTCGTAGACGGCCATGACCTCGCCCGTGGGCAGGTACCGGGTGACGCCGCCCTCGGTGCCGGGCGCCATCTGGTTACGGATACGGACGTTGGCGAAGGTGCCGCGGACCATGATGCGGTCGTTGCCGCGGCGGGAGCCAAAGGAGTTGAAGTCGGCCTTCGCGATGCCGGCGTCGGCGAGGAAGCGACCGGCGGGGCCGCCGGCCTCGATGTCGCCCGCGGGGCTGATGTGGTCGGTGGTGATGGAGTCACCGAGCTTGAGGAGGACCTTGGCGCCGGTGATGGGCTTGATGGGGTCGGGGGTGAGGCCCATGCCCTCGAAGAAGGGGGGGAGCTGGATGTAGGTCGAGCTCTCCTTCCAGGCGTAGAGGTCGTTCTCGATGGCCGGGATGGCGTTCCAGCGGGGCTCGCTGGTGGCGTCGGCGTAGCGCTTGCGGAAGAGCTCGGGAGTGATGGCCGCCTTGATGGTCGCGGCAATCTCCTCGTCGGTGGGCCAGAGGTCGCGGAGGTAGACGGGGTTGCCGGCTGCGTCGGTGGCGATGGCGTCGTTCTGGAGGTCGATGTTGACCGTGCCGGCGATGGCGTAGGCGACGACGAGCGGCGGGCTGGCGAGGAAGTTGGCCTTCACGGCGGAGTGGACGCGGCCCTCGAAGTTGCGGTTGCCCGAGAGGACGGAGGCGGCGACCAGCTTGCCCTGCTTGATGGCGGCTTCGATGCCCGAATCGATGGGGCCCGAGTTGCCGATGCAGGTGGTGCAGCCGTAGCCGACGGTGGCGAAGCCGAGCTTGTCGAGGTCGGCGGTGAGGCCGGCGGCGTCGTAGTAGTCGGTGACGACGCGCGAGCCGGGCCCGAGCGAGGGCTTGACCCAGGGGGCGATCTTCACGCCTCGGGCGACGGCCTTGCGGGCCACCAGACCGGCGGCGATCATGACGCCGGGGTTAGAGGTGTTGGTGCAGGAGGTGATGGCGGCGATGACCACGGCGCCCTGCTTGAGCGTGTGGGTCGCGCCACCTTCGTCTGTGTAGCTGACGGCGGCGTCGACCTGGTCGGCCGCGACGCCGTGGCCCTTGTGGCCGATGGGGGCGGTGAGGCACTTGTCCCAGTCGCTCTTCATGTCGGCGAGGTTGATGCGGTCCTGCGGGCGCTTGGGGCCGGCGAGGGCGGGCTCCACGGTCGAGAGGTCGAGCGTGAGGGTATCGGTGTAGATGGGGTCGGGGGTCTCCGCGGTGCGGAAGAGGCCCTGGGCCCGGTAGTAGGCCTCCACATTCTTCACATGCTCTTCATCGCGGCCCGAGAGGCGGAGATAGTGGAGCGTGGCGTCGTCGACGGGGAAGAAGCCGCAGGTGGCGCCATACTCCGGCGCCATGTTGGCGACGGTGGCGCGGTCGGCGAGCGACATGCTGGCGAGGCCGTCGCCGTAGTACTCGACGAACTTGTCGACGACGCCCTTCTTGCGGAGCATCTCGGTGATGCGAAGGGTCATGTCGGTGGCGGTGACGCCGGGCTTGAGCTTGCCCGTGAGCTTGAAGCCGATGACGTCGGGGAGCAGCATGTACATCGGCTGGCCGAGCATCGCAGCCTCGGCCTCGATGCCGCCAACGCCCCAGCCGAGCACGCCCAGGCCATTGATCATGGTGGTGTGGCTGTCGGTTCCGACGAGGGTGTCGGGGTAGTAGGTGGCGGCGCCATCTTCGTTCTTCACAAAGGCGACCTGGGCGATCCACTCGAGGTTGACCTGGTGGACGATGCCGCGGCCGGGCGGAACGGCGCGGAAGTTGTCGAGGTTGAGCTGGCCCCACTTCAGGAACTCGTAGCGCTCCTGGTTGCGGGCGTATTCGATTTCGAGGTTGCGGGTGGAGGCGTCGGCGTAGCGGCCCGAGAAATCGACCTGGACCGAGTGGTCGATGACGAGGTCGACAGGGACCAGCGGGTTGACCTTCTTGGGGTCGCCACCGAGCGCGACCATGGCGTCGCGGAGTGCGGCGAGGTCGACGACGACGGGCACGCCCGTGAAGTCCTGGAGAATGACGCGGGCGGGGATGAAGGGGACCTCCACCTTCTCGCTGGCGGGCGACCAGGTGGCGAGGGCCACGACGTCTTGGTCGCGGACGAGGAAGCCGTCGTGGTTGCGGAGGGCGGCCTCAAGAAGGACGCGGATGGAGAAGGGGAGTTTGGTCGTGTCTGCTAGACCGAGCTTGTCGATCTGGGAGATGCGGAAGATGGTCGCGGCCGAGCCGTCGGCGAGGCTGAACTGGTCGCGGGAGCCGAAGGCGGTGGGATAGGCGGTCATGCAATACCTGCTGCGTTGGGAGGGCGCGCTTGCGCGAGTGCGGGCGTTTCTAGCAGTCCTGTGGCAGGTCGCAACCGATGCGTGATAGGAGCGTATGCCTGCAGGAGTGAGCGGATGTGGAAGCGGCGTGCAGCATCGTTGTGGGTTTTGGGGTTGCTGGCGTCGGGCTGCGGCTCGGAGCGGCTGGTTTCTGCGCCGGGGGCCGATGTGGCCTCGGACGGGTCCGCCGCGGGCTCTGGCGGTGGGGTGCCCTCCGACAGCGGCGCGCCGGACACGGAGCCGTCCGACAGCGGCCTCCTTGATTCGGAGCCTGCCGACACGACCGATGTCGCGGACGAGGGGAGCGGCGACACGGTTCCAGCTGACACGACCGAGGATGTGCCGCGCGATACTTCGGCAGACACCGCCTTCGACAGCGATACGGCAGCGGCCGATGGCTCGGGCGACACGACCGACCCGCGTGAAGGGTGTCCGGCACTCCATGCGCCCGGGATCGAATATGTCTCCTACAACGGGTTCTCCTGCGAGCGGTGGAACGGGAACTGTGATGCGGGCTATCTGCCGTTCGAGAACCGCTGCGGCTGTGGTTGTTCACTCTCAACGGGGAGCTGCCCTGCGGAGGGTGAGCCGGGCGTGACGTGGGTGAGCACCGATGCCGCCGCCTGCGCCTTCGAGGTGCCGAGCTGCGGCGCTGGATTGGCCTGGTTCTACGCCTCTTGCGGCTGCGGTTGCGCGCCGATTCCGCCCCCGCCCTGTGCGCCGGAAATCTTCTTGCCGGCGGGTGCCGTGGTAGCGGGGGCGGCCTGCGGTGAGGCGCTCTTCTGCGGCCGCGGCGGCAGCGTCACGGCAGGCATCGGCGCAGTGACAACCTCCTATGCCGACGCGGTCTGCAGCGTGGATGTGGACCCGCTCTGTCCTCCCGATGCGGCCTTCTCCTGCCGGGCGTTAGTCGACAGCATCGAAGGGGCGGACTACGGGGCCTTCTGCGCGCTCAGCGTGACAGGGACGCTGTCGCAGATTCGCTGTGCGGCGCCGTAGAAGGCGAGAGGTTGCATGGCGCTGAGTTATTCGCTGCTGGGAGAAGATGGGCGTGCACGACGGGGTCGGGTGACGACTGCGCGGGGCGTCATCGAGACGCCCGTGTTCATGCCGGTTGGCACCGCCGGGACGGTGAAGGCGATGACGCCGCGCGACCTCGCGGAGACAGGCACCCAGATTAGCCTGGCGAACACCTATCACCTCCATCTGACGCCCGGTGAAAAGCTGGTCGAGAAGCATGGCGGCGTGCAGAAGTTCATGGCGATGCCGTGGCCGATTCTGACCGATTCGGGCGGCTTCCAGGTCTTCAGTTTGCCGCGCAAAAGTCTGACCGAGGAGGGCGTGGAGTTCGCCTTCGAGAAAGACGGAAAGGCCATCTTCGCCTCGCCTGAGTGGTCAATGCAGGTGCAGATGGCGCTGGGCTCCGACATCGTCATGGCCTTCGATGTCTGCGTTCCCTACCCCTGCACCCGCGAGGCGGCAGACGAGGCGGTGGATCGGACCCACCGGTGGCTCGACCGCTGCAAGGCGGCGCTGACGCGCGAAGACCAGAACCTCTTTGGCATCGTGCAGGGCTCGGTCTTCGACGACCTGCGCAAGCGGAGCGCGCTGGGCACCATCGAGCGCGACCTGCCGGGTTACGCCATCGGCGGAGTCTCGGTGGGCGAAGGACACGGCCTGATGATGAAGGCCATCGACGGCGCAGAACCCTTCATGCCGAAGGACAAGCCGCGCTACCTCATGGGCGTGGGACTGCCGGAAGACATCGTCGGCGCAGTCGGCCGCGGCATCGACATGTTCGATTGCGTGATCCCCACCCGCTACGGCCGCTCGGGCACCTGCTTCACGCGGCGCGGCCGCATCCGGCTGGAGGACCGCCGCTACCGCAACGACCTCTTCCCGATCGACCCCAGCTGCGCCTGCTACGCCTGCCAGAACTTCAGCCGCAGCTACCTCGCCCACTGCATCAAGACCGAAGAGATCCTCGGCACGATGATGTGCACCTATCACAACGTCTACTTCTATCATCAGCTGATGAAGGAGATCAGGCAGGCCATCGAGGAGAAGCGTTACGCCGCCTTCTGCACGCAGTTTGAGGCGGAGTATCTGGCGGGCGATCGGGAGCGGCGGAACGAACATCTCGATCAGCTCTTTGAGAGCTTTGCCGTGGGCGCTGCTGCGACGCTGCCGAGCGAGAAGCGGCCGGTGATTGCCGACCCGCTGCCGGTTGCGCCGCGCGAGGAGCGTGGGCCGAAGGAGCGCCCGCGGGGCGGTCGTCGCTGAAGATGGCTGTGCCGGTTGCAGAGGAGGCGCTGCGGGAGCTGCTCGCGGTGCCCTCGTTGCGGCGGCTGGCGATTGCGGGGCTGGCGAAGAATGTGGGCAAGACGACGCTGCTCGGCGCGGTTGCGGCACGGCTTCAGGCGGCGGGTGAGCCGGTGGGCTTTGTGAGCATCGGCGTCGACGGAGAGCGGCTCGACGGGCTGTCGGGGGCCGCGAAACCGCCGGTGGTGCTTGCGGAGGGCGATTTGGCCGTGACG
>CAIWGR010000213.1 GCA_903912275.1 uncultured delta proteobacterium | reverse complement strand
TGACCGCCTTTGCCGCCGGTCGCAGCACCGAGAGCCTCGTTCGGGTCGACGCCCGCGACGTCACGCTCATGCTCAACCCGCTGCCTCCGCCTCCCTGCCCGGACCCGACCGACCCATCCTGCGCCCCTCCACCGGAGGAGCCGCTCGGCACCCTCATCGGCTTCCTCACCGGGCTCGGCAAACTTGGCGTCCCGCCTGTCGGGCTGCAGCCGGTCGCTGTCGTCTCTACCACCCGCCTCTTTGCAGGCTGGGTCAACCCTGACCCCGGCATCGAAGCCTTCCGGACAGCCGAGGGTCCCTTCACCATCACCACCCGCGTGGGCGACTACGCCGCCATCGCCGTCTGTGGCTACGGCAACCTCGACCGCTCCGTCTTCATCCCGCTGCGCCTCGGCGTGACACGGGGCCTCTCCGCACGTCCCAGCGGCGAGCCAGTCCGCGCCACCATCGACTGCGACATCCCGCTCGACCGTCGCCTGCTCGTCAAGCTCTCCTCCGCGCCGGCCATCGTCGAGGGCTTCATCCCTGGCACCTTCCCTGCCCAGTTCGCAGCCCACCTCGCCTTCTCCTTCGGGCCGGAGGGCTACTTCGAAGGGCTCCCCGACGCCCACACAACCGAGTCTGTCATCGCCGTCTCGGGGCTCCCCGCGCTCGACGGCCCCCTCGAAAATGTCCGCATCGACATCCGCGCCGGCGCCTACGCCGCCACAGGCACCATGCCCTCCTCTGTCGCCTATGCGACGGGCATCGGCAGCTACGAAAGCATGGTCATCATGCCCGACCTGCTCGGACTGCCCCGCTTCGTCGTCCCCTCCGACACCGCGACCGAGCTCGCGGGCGGCTACGTCGAGTGGGAGCTCGGCGCCACCGAACGGCGCCCAGATTTCTACAGCATCTCGGCCAGTGCCGGGAACATCGAGTTCTCACGCTGGAACATCTTCGTGCCAGGCGACCAGACCTCCTTCACCCTGGCCGACTATCCCTCCTTCAGCGCCGCGCTGGGCGACATTGCAGGCCCCGCCGCCCCCACGGTCGGACTCAACCTCTATCTCCGCGCCATCGATGTGGACCTCTTCGACTTCAACGACTTCACCCGCCGCGTCTTCCGGCAGGAGGGCTGGCGGGCCTCCGCCACGGTCTACCGCAACCTTGTGTTTGCGGTCCCTGCGCCCGTCGCACCCTGAATCGGCTCAATCGGGTTCGGTCTCGCCACCGAGGCTGAGCCAGCCGCGTGCGGCCATCACGGCAACAACCGCCTCCGCAGCCTGCGCCGGATGCAGCGCGACCGTGTCGATGCGAAGGTCTGGCGCCGCAGGCGCCTCGTAGGGCGCGGAAACGCCGGTGAAGCTCGTCAGGTCGCCGCGCCGCGCCTTCGCGTAGTGCCCCTTCGGGTCTCGCCCCTCACAGACCTCCAGCGGCGTCGCCACATGAACCTCGAGCCAGTGGTCGTCGCCGAGCCGCCCCGCGACCCGCGCACGGTCCTCGGCGCTCGGTGAGACGAAGGCAGCCATCACAAAGAGACCGGCGTCGACCATGAGCGCAGCAACCTCTGCTACGCGCCGGAGGTTCTCGCGACGGTCCTCAGCGCTGAAGCCGAGATCGGAGCAGAGACCGTGCCGGAGGTTGTCGCCGTCGAGCAGATAGGTGGCGTGCCCACGCCCGTGCAGGTCGGCCTCGACGGCAGCCGCGATGGTCGATTTGCCGGCGCCGGGGAGCCCGGTGAACCAGACGAGCCCGCCGCGCTGGTCGAGCAGTCGGGAACGCTCGGTTGCACCGATGAGGGGCTGGCTCCAGACGAGGTTCGATGGTTCCATGGGAGGGCTCACGCGACAAGGGACGGGCGGTCTTCCTTTACCCGTTTCGGCGAAAGGGTTAGACCGCCTCCACCTTCGTGCGCAGAGAGTTCAACCATGGTCAAGACGCGTCTCTCCGTTTCGCTCCTCCTGCTTTCGCTCGCCGCCTGCTCGAACGATGCCGCCGCGCCGGTCGACGGCCAAGGCGACGCAGCCGTCGGTGACACAGGTGCAAACGACACGGGCAGCGGAGACACCGCTGCCGATACGGGCGGCACGGCCGACACCACGGCTGACACCGGGCCCGATGTCGAGGTTGAAGCCCTGGACCGCGACGGCGACGGCATCCCCGATGCGGTCGAAGGCAACCTCGACCCCGACCTTGATGGCATCCCGAACTGGTCCGACGTCGACAGCGACAACGACGGACTGTCGGACGCAGTGGAGGGCATTACGGACTCGGATGGCGAAACGGTCCGTGACTTCCTGGACCAGGATGCCGACGGTGACGGCTTCCCCGATAGCACCGAGGGTGTTGGCGATCCGGATGGCGATGGCCTGGAGAACTTCCGCGACCTCGACAGCGATGGCGACGGCCGCCCCGACCAGATTGAGGGCGCCAACGACACCGATTTCGACGGCATCCCCGACCCCTACGACGCGGACGACGACAACGACGGCGCGCTGAGCCGCGCGGAGGGCGCACTCGACACCGACAGCGACGGGCTCCCCTCCTGGGCAGACCCAGACAGCGACAACGACGGGTGGCTCGACGGCGAGGAGATCGACCCGCTCGGCCTCGGAAATGTGCTCATCGCGCCCGATACCGACAACGACAACGCGCCCGACCACGAGGATGTGGAGTCCGACTCGGACGGCATCCGCGACCGCGACGAGCGGGGCTGCGCCAACAACTCGAGCGAGCGGGCCAACCCCGACTCGGACGGCGACGGCCTCTCCGACCTCGTCGAGCGCGCCTTCCGCGGCCCCGGTGACCAGAACCAGGCCTGCGACCCGGCAGAGGGCATCACCGACAACGTCGACTTCTTCTTCACGCTCCCCTTCAACGGCGACACGCAGCAGCAGACGCTCAACTTCAGCGCCGCGGTCCGCAAGGGCGATGTCGCCTTCAACATGGATACGACCGGCTCGATGGGCGGCTCCATTTCGGGCCTGCAGGCCAGCCTCCGCGGCACCCTCATCCCCCAGCTCGGCACCGCCATCGACGACGTGGGTTTCGCGGTCTCGAGCTTCGACGACTTCCCCTGCGGCGGATGGGGAGGAACTGGCACGGATTCTACTGGCGCGCCATTCGTTGACCTCCCCTTCATACTTCGTCACCGGATCACCACCGACCCTG
>CAIWGR010000212.1 GCA_903912275.1 uncultured delta proteobacterium | reverse complement strand
GAAGGGTGCAGCTTGGAATGCCGTTCAGATTGCCGAGTACCTCATCCAAACGGGACGCCCCCATGCTTCGTGAACTCCTGCTGACTGCCGTCGGTCTTCTCGCCGTGGTTCCGGTCGCCTCGTCCCAGACCGTGAAGGTTTCTGACAGCTCGTCGATCCTCGATGCTCCGGCTGCTGGGGACGTCGACGGAACAGCCAATGTGACCTTTGGCATTGCGGACTGTCTGAACCTTTTTGCGGAAGACCCCGACATCTCGGTGAGCTGGACCTTCACGACCAAGCCTGCGACCGGCAACGACTACCAAGTCAAACTGCAGCACGGGTCGGAGAGCTGCTCCTTCACGGAGATCGATGCTGCGACCGACGTCTGCCTTCGGGAAGACGCGACCGCCTTCTCCACCAGCGGAACGCCGACGGGGACCTACACCTGGAGCGAGCTGGTCAACGATGCCGCGCTCACGAGGGAGGCCTGCTACGAGGGCGGTCTGTCGAGTCCGTGGACCATTGCGCTGGTCTACGAGTCGTCGTCGTCGCTGCTCGGAACCTCGACCTACTCCAAGAGCCAGGCGATCCTTACGCTGGATGCGAGCCGCCCGACACCTCCGACCGAACTTCGCACCGTGGGCGGAGAGACGGCGGTGGAGGTCAAGTGGACAGCGTCGAGCTCGGCGGTCAGCTACGAGATCTGGGCCGACACAGCTCCGATTGCTTCGCGCGTGACGCGGCCCGAAGAGGCGCCGAGCGGGCTGAAGGTGAAGAGCGTCGAGGGCGGAGACACGACTTCCGGAAGCATCAGCGGGTTGCGCACGGGCGTGACCTACTACATCGTGGTGCTCGCGCTCGATGAGGTGGGGAACCTCAGCGCGGTCTCCGAGGAGGTTACCGGGGCAACGGCGCCGACAACGGATTTCTTCGAGGCCTACAAGGCAGCGGGTGGCGCCGAGGAGGGTGGACAGTGTTCGGCCTCGACGCCCGCAGCTGGCTGGATGACGATGGCGTCGTTGGGTGTGGCGATGTGGCTGATTCGTCGCCGCCGCCGGGTGCTGCTCGGCGGTGGGTTGGTGGTGCTGATGGCCGCAGGAGCGGCCGATGCCCATGCGGCGCAGCGCTCTTCGCCAGCTGATTCGACGCTCGACCTCCGGTTCGGCAGTTGGAAGCCTGCGATCGACAAGGAGGCGTCGCTGGGAACGCCCAAGCCCTTCGCGCAGATTTTTGATGGCGACGACCTGTTCTACTTTGAGGGTGTCTATGGCCGTGAGTTTCTGCGCGGCGTGGGCAGCCTGGGACTCAACCTCTCGGTCGGCTACGGCGGTGTGGCGGGGAAGTCTCTTGACCTCTCCGGCGCCTCTTCGGGAGACACGACCACATTCCGGATGGTGCCGCTTCGTTTGGGTGCCTTCTACCGGTTCGACTGGCTGCAGGAGCGGTTCGGGGTGCCGGTAGTACTTGCGGGCGAGGCTGGGCTGACCACCATTCAGTGGTGGACGGCGTCGGAGGGCGGCATCTCGGACTTTGCAACCGAGGCGGGCGTCCGCTCGGTGGGTTCGGGCGAGACGCACGGCTGGCACGCGGGCGCGACAGCCTACCTTCTGCTCGACACCTTCGCTCCTGGCATGGCGATGAACTTCGACGCCGATTCTGGGGTGAACAATAGTTACCTGTTCGTGAACTACATGCGGACCGAAGCGGATGACTTCGGGAGCAAGACAAGCTGGTCGCTGAGCGATACCACCACGCTGTTCGGGATCGGGTTTGAGATGTGACCCCGAGCATCGTATCCGACTCCGGATAGCCTACGACGGCTCCCAGTTTCATGGTTGGCAGATCCAGACTTCGAAGCCGAGCGTCGAAGGAGAGCTGACGCGGGTCGTTGCGGCGCTGTCGGGAGAGCCGCTGAAGGTGTGGGGTGCGAGCCGGACCGACGCGGGTGTGCATGCGGTGGGTCAGGTGGCGGCGTTCGACGACACAGGCCGGTACGAGCCGGAGGTCTGGTACCGGGTGCTGAACCGGCTCACGGCGGATGGATTGGTGGTGATGGGGGCCGACCGTGTGCGGGGCTCGTTTCATCCGAGGCACGATGCGCGGGGCAAGGTCTACCGCTATGACATCGTGGAGGGGTTTCATGCGCTGCCGCTCGACCTGCACTCCGCCTATCACCTTCACCGTCCGCTGAATGTGGAGGCGATGGCAGAGGCGGCGCGATACCTGCTGGGCGAGCACGACTTTGCGAGCTTTCGGGGTCCGGACTGCGCGGCGCAGGGGACGGTCCGCCGGCTGTTCGTGGTGAGCGTCCGCCGTGTCGGCGAGGGTCGGGTTCGCGTGGTGGTCTCGGGAACGGCCTTCCTGAAGTATATGGTCCGCATTCTGGTCGGCACGCTCATCGATGTGGGCCACGAGCGGCGGAAGCCGGAGTGGGTCAAAGAGGTGCTCGAGGCGAAGAGTCGGCGGGCCGCGGGGATGACGGCCCCCGCCGCTGGACTGACGCTGGTGAGGGTCTTTCATCCCGACTATCCCTACCCCGGCCCGGAGTCGTCGCGTGGCATCGGTAGTTTTGGATAGGTTGCTCGTGGGGCGGCGGCGTGGTAGCGACCGGCGCTTGCCGCCGAGTGCGCGCGAGGAGAGAGGAAGAGACGCATGAAGATTCCCAGCACGCGCGTGGTGGTGCCGAACCTGTTTACGCTTGGCGCCACCTTTTGCGGCATCTCGGCGTTGTGGTTGGCCTTCGAAGCCAAGGGCGCAGACGACTTTTATCTCGCAACCACGCTCATTCCGCTGGCCTGCTTTCTCGACGGCCTGGACGGTCGGGTGGCGCGGATGCTGAATGGCGAGACCAAGTTCGGCATGGAGCTCGATAGCCTGAGCGACGCCATCACGTTCGGCGTCGCCCCTGGGTTCCTGCTCTATGCGTGGGCGCTCAAGTCCTACGAGTTGGGAGGCCTGTTTGTGGCCTTTGTCTTTGCCGCGGCTGCCATGGTTCGGTTGGCGCGCTTCAACGTGCAGACGGCGGATCCGGCCCGAGGGAACCGATACTTCACGGGGCTACCCGCGCCGATGGGTGGCATGGGCATCGCGGCGATCATCGCGCTGCAGATCGAGGTGTTTGATCGCAGCTCGGCACTGGAGCAGGAGCGACCCTATCTGGCGGCCTACGCGGTGCTGCTGGCGGTGCTGATGGTGAGTGAGGTTCCGTTCCGGACCTTCAAGGATGTTCGGATGACGGGCCCGGTGAAGGTGACGGTCGGAGCAATCCTAGCGGCCGTTGTTGTGGTCGGCATGTGGCAGGGGTTCATGATCTCGCTGTCGCTGGTACATAGCGTCTACCTGGTGACCGGTCTGGCATCGGCGCTTTTCGGGCTTCGCGGCGCGGCAGGAGGCACGGGCAAAGGGGCGGGCGAGAGCGAGGGCGACGACGACAGCGTCTAGGTCGCCAACTTGACACAATGGCTGGCCCCGCCTAGTTGGCCGCGTTGAAAATGTGCGATCGGCAGGTGTTTTTGCCGGCGCAAAAGGTGTGATCTCACGAAAGGGCGTTGGCTTTTTCGCAACGGCAGGAGTTGGAGAACATGAAAATCGTTGGCAATGCGTGGTTGAAGATGCTGGCAGGTGGGGTATTCCTGACTGCCTTGGTTGGTTGCGGCGACGACGCCGCAGAAAAGACCGATACCGGTTCGGATCCTGACACCTCGGAGGATACCTCTACCGATACGGGCACGACCGACACGGCTCCGGACACCATCGAGGTTGACACCACCGATACCGGCGGCGCGATTTCCTGTACTCGGACTGCCGACTGCGAGACGCAGCTTGGCGTTGGTTTCATCTGTGAGAGCGGCGTCTGCGTGGAGCAGCTGCTTCCCGACCCCTGCGCTGCAGACGGTCAGGAGTGCACCGATCCGGCGACGCAGGAGACCACGGAGTTTGTCTGCGTTCAGGAGGCCACGGATGTGCCTGCTGTCTGCCGTCAGCTCTGCAACTCCGACACCGCGGATGACACGGGCTCTCAGGATTGCCCGCTGAACACCTACTGCTTCGACGTCGGCGCGACGAGCGATGCCGGTCTCACGGGCGCCTGCCTCCCGGGCGACTGCGACACGAACATCTTTGATGACGCTGCGTGCGGTGGCACGGGCACCTGCCTGGCGGTCGGTCACGGCGCCAGCTTCTGCATTCCTGGCGGTACGGCCATCGAGGGTGAGGGCTGCGGCCTCGACACCAGCGCGACGCCTCCGGACAGCGACACCTGCTCGGCTGGCCTCCTCTGCTCCAACAACGTCTGCGTTGCGCCTTGCGACCGGACGAACGGCAACGCTGACTGCACGGGCGGTCTTACCTGCCTTGCGGCCTTCGACTTCACGCCGCGGAACCGTCCGGGCCTTTGCGGCACGGCCTGCGACGCCTTCTCGGTTGGCCAGTGCCCGACGGATGAGACCTGCCAGCCCTTCCTGGGCCGCGCCGGTGTCAACATCTGGGCCTGCGTTGCGAACACGGGCACGACCATCTTTGGGCCCGACGAGATTTGCGATTCGACGGGTTCCTGCCAGGAGGGTTACCTCTGCGCCGGCGCTGAGACCGACGCGGGTGGTAACACCATCAGCCGCTGCGCCCAGCTTTGCGACACCGAGGCTGAGATTGCGGGCGAGAGCCCCTGCGGTTCTGCGAGCGCGGGCCCCGCGCTCATCAGCAGCGTCGCCTTCGGCGAGGCCTCTGGCTTCCTCTCCTTCCCGGCCGCCTCTTACGACGTTCAGGTTCGCGACGTCGCGTCCGGCTCGCTCGTGACCGACCTTGCCGTTGCTGTTGTCGCCGGCGAGGTTCACACCGAGCTTGCTACGCTTGATGCAGCTGGTGCCTTCACCCGCTTCACCTATGTCGACCTTCGCGCCGGCGAGACCCTGCCCGCCAACGGCGTCCGTCTCATTCACGCCGCTGCGTCGGCTCCCGATGTTGACGTGTATGTGGCCAAGGCCTTCGACACCCTTGCCTCCGGCGAGTCGTCGGGCGCCATTGAGGCCGCCTTCGGTTCCTACAACCTCTGGCAGGATTCGACTGCGGGTGCCTTCTCGCTGACCGCGGGCCAGGCAAACGACGTCTTCTTCTTCGACGGTAACACCGCAGCGGCTTCCTACGTCGCGGCTGCCCCGGTGACCGGCGCGCTCGTTCGTCTTGTCCATGGCTCTGCCGTCGGCAACGTGGATGTCTATGCTGATTGCGCGACCGACTTCGCGGGCTGCACGGCGACGGAGCGGGTTGCTGCTGACTTCGCCTTCGGCGACGTCTCCGCCTACGTGCCAGTTGCTGCTGGTGAGCACACCTTCTACATCGCCGCCGCCGGCGGCGACCCGACCACCGCTCCGGCGCTCCTGACTGTTGGCCCCATCGCTCTCTCCGAGGGTGGTCGTTACACCGTCGTCGCGAACGACATCGACCCCACTCACATTCGTCTCATCTCAGACAGCACCACGGCCCTGACCGCTGGCACTGCGAGCATCCGGCTGCACAACTTCTCTTCGGCCGACGTGGGTTCGGCGCTCGAGTCGACCTCACCCGTCGCGAGCGGCGTCGCCTTCGGCGAGGCTGTTGAAGGTGCAACCTCTGCCTATATCGCGCTTCCCGCTGGTAACTATGCTGCCGTGCTTCGTGGCGCCGGCGCTGCTTCGTCGGCCGACGCGGCCTTCGTTGCCCCCTTCACGGTCGATGGTCTGCTCACTGCGATTGTCGCCGATGATGGTGCCGGTCTGACCGCCATCGCGCTCAATGATTCGATCGCTGCCCCGGCCGCCGGCCAGGGTTCGGTCCGCGTCGTTCACGCCGCCGGTGGCGTTGGCGCTGTCAGCGTCAACCTTCCGGGCACGTCTAACTCGGTCTGTGCGCCCATTTCCATCGCTGGCCTTGGCTTCTGCCAGGAGTCCTGCCAGCCCTTCCCCCGCGACCCCGGCTCCGACTACGGTTGCACGACTGCGGGCGACGGCTGTTTCCCGGTCCTCCTCACCGAGTCCGCCGCGTCGGCGCCCGTCGGTATCTGCGACGCCAACGATGGTGTCATCGCGCCCTTCGAGGCCTGCACCAACGACGGCACCATCGGCGAGTGCGCTGACTTTGGTGTCTGCCTCGACTTCTCGGACGACGGCGCCGTCAACCCGAACTGCAACCCGCTCTGCGCGCCCTTCGAGCAGGGTGACGTCTGCGGCGCCGGCGCCACCTGCAGCGTCATCCTTCCGCTGGTCAACACTACCGGATTCGGTCTTTGCACTCAGGAGTTCACAGCCGGCTCGATCGGCGGTCGCTGCGATGTGGCGCAGGAGGGCTTCCCCTGCGAGGCCCCCGGCACGCTCTGCCTCGACCTGGGTGCTGGCGCGACCTGCGTCCTCGCCTGCCGCGAGGGCTTCGATGACTGCGCCAACGATCCCGGCACCACCTGCAACGCGGGTGTCTTCACCTCGCTCGCTTCCTTCGTGGGTGTCTGCCTCTAAGAGGTAGAACAGCCAGTCGGCTCGCTTCGATGGCGTCGGGTTCGCTCGGCGCCTTCGCCGTTTTTGGCAGCGCGCGCTTGCAGGTCGGCATCTTTCCGTTACACTGCGGTTTCCCTTCTGCCATCGGAGTTTGTCGCCATGAGCCTTCGCACCCTCGTTGTCCGCCCCCTCGGCCTCTCGCTCCTCGCACTCGTTGCGGGCTGCTCCTCGGACACGGTCGCAAACAATGGCGGCTCCAGCTCGGGTGGAGACCGGAATCGCACGGATACTGGCACCGGTGCTGACGACGTCGCGGTCGACTCCGGGAGCGGCGCGTCCGATACGGGTACCCCCTCGCTCGACGTAGAAACGGATGCGCCGGCCGATACGACGGCCGATACAGCCGCGGATACCGCTGCAGATACGGCCGCGGATACCGCAGCCGATACGACCCCTGTTGTGCCGGTGGATTGCGCTGCGATCCCCATCGGCGCGGCCTCGGGCGAGAGCTGCGACCAGGCGGCTCCGGCTTGTGCACCCGGTGCTGGCTGCATCGGCGTGGGCACCGGCCTGGAGGCCCAGTGCCTCCAAGTCTGCACGCCCGGGCAGTGCTCCGACATCTGCGGCGCTCAGGGCGTCTGCGCGGGACTCGTGGACACGAACAACAACCCTGCCCTGCAGGATCTTGACGGCGACGGCATCGAGGATGAGGTGGGTGGCTGCTTCCCCGTGGTGCAGGCCTTCGCTCTGTGCGGCACGCCCGCCACCGGCAACTGCCCCGATGGTCAGCAGTGCGTTGGCGATGCGACGGCTGCAAACTGCACGCCTACCTGCACGACTCCGGGCGCGTCGTGCGGCACCTTCAGCGGGGTGGAGGCCACCTGCAACCTGACCATTCAGGCGGCCGACGGCACGGAGCAGAACGGCTGCTCTATCGCCTGCACGACGGTAGCCGACTGCCCGGCGGGTCTTAGCTGCGTGGCGATTACGGGCGGCAGCATCTGCCTTGCGCGCTAGCACGATGCGGCTGTTCGGGGCGCTCTGCGCGCCGGCGCTGCTCGCCTGTTTGACGGGCTGTTTCGAGGCCGACCCTGCGCCCATGGTTGCTGGGCAGCCCGGCAGCTGTGAGGCCGTCGAGGTCGCGGAGGAGGTTGGCGCACGGTGCAATGCGGCTGCGGCTGCTGCCTGCGAGGCGGGTGCGCTCTGCGTGGCCTATGTGGGCGGCGAGACGCGCTGCCTGCAGGCCTGTTCGCCCGGTCTCTGCGAGGAGATGTGTGGCGAGGGCGCCTGCGTGCCACTTGAGCAGGCGGACGGCACCCGCTTCTCTGCCGACATCAACGGCGATCGGCAGCCCGAGGAGGTCGGCGTCTGCGAGCTGACCTCGGGCCCGTTCGAGCGGTGCGGGGTGACCGATGCACGGAGTTGCCGACCTGGCGCCATCTGCCTCGGCGGTCGCGCTGGAGATGCCGATGGGAATTGCATCCCACTCTGCGACACGCTCGGTACCCGGTGCGGTAGCGTGCAGGGCGCAGAGGTCGGTTGCACCATGACGCTCCCCGCGACGGCCGAGAGTATCGAGCTTCATGCATGCACCATTCCGTGCACGGCAGATAGCGACTGCCCCCTGCCGTGGGTCTGCTTTCAGCTCCCCAGCGGCGGCCTCTGCCTCGAGCCATGAGGCGGGTTGGTTTCGGGGTCTGGTGGCTGCTCGCCGGCTGCTTCAGCGGCGGCGAGGCCGCGGTTCAGGGCGGCCTCGATGTGGCGAGCGGGCCGGTGCGGTG
>CAIWGR010000211.1 GCA_903912275.1 uncultured delta proteobacterium | reverse complement strand
GGGGATGGTGACCATGCCGGTGGGTGCACAGCGATCGTTGTCGGTCCCCGCCGCCGCCGTGGCGCAGTAGCCTGCGGTGCACTCGGCATCGGAGCTACAGAGTGTGCCGTAGGCGGCTTTGCAAGCCGCGCCCACCACCTCGTAGCCGTCCTCGCAGAGCTGGGCGCTGCAGCCAGACCAGCCCAGCGTGCCGTAACTCTGCGTCCCTGTGCCGTGTGCCGCAACGCAGCTGCGGAGATCGGAGGTGCAGCGGCCTGCCTCCAGATGGGAGCTGCCTGGGCAGCTGATGGCCACAGTGGCCGGCGGGGCGCCCCGGTCGATGACCGAACGGGCGAGGCGGAGGCCCACATACTTCGATTGGGTAGTAACGTTGACTGTGTGGGGGCGGCCATAGGCATAGAATCCGGTCCTGCCGATGTCACCGCCGCGGTTGATGCGGGGCAGGGCCGTGTTGCTGCCCGAGACGAGCGGGTCGATGGCGCCGTTGGGGTAGAGTTTGCTGTAGCCGTCGGCCACAAACTCGCTCACATTGCCGAGCATATCGTAGAGGCCCCAGGCGTTCGGCCGCTTTCCGGCCACGGCACGGGTGTAGGCGGTGCCCGTGGTGTTGCTCTGCTCCCAGAGGTAGTCGCCGTTGTAGGCGTTGCCCCAGTAGCGAGCATCGGTGCTGCCCGCGCGGGCTGCATATTCCCACTCGGCCTCGGTGGGCAGCCTGTAGCCGGTGCAGTCGGTAACCTCGCTGTAGCCGGTGCAGGCAAAGTCACCGTCTTCCCACGCATACCTCCGGCAGATGTTGTCCGCGGGAGTCGCCCCCAGGATAAGTACATATTTCGAGTCTGCACAGTTGACCCTATTGGTTCCGGACGGCCGTTGGTACTCCGCAGCAGCGCACCCTAGCAGTGAATAGCAGCCACCGAGTCCGTCGGCAGCAGAGCGGGCGTTGGCGAAGGCGAGGGCGGCGTAGAAGTTGAGGTTTTCAACGGGGGAGTCGAGATTGGTGCTGGCGCCGGCAAGCGAGCCGCAGCTGGTGCTGTTCGACTTGTAACAGGAGGGGTTGATACCGCCACTGGCCGCCCTCCACTGCTCCTGGGTCACCTCGGTCACATCGAGGAAGAGGGGCTGGGTGAGGGCGACCCTGTGGTGGACCTCGTCGAACTGGTGGGCGGGCTCGCCCGCGTAGGAGCCCATGAAGAAGGTACCTGCGGGCAGGTAGTTCATGCCGGCAGGAGCGCAGCGGTCGTTGAGGGAGCCCTCGGGCGCGTTGGCGCACCGCCCCGAGGCGCACTCGCGATCGAGCTGGCAGTTCTGCCCCAACGCCAAGGGGGGTGCGGCGCAGCCAACATCACCACTGCTGCCGCCGTCGATGGCGCAGGCAAGGAGGGCGCTGCCCGCAGTTCCGCTCAAGCCCTGACTCCCCGTGATGGGGAGCCCGCCGCCCACGCCGGTGGCGATAACGCCACCCATGCCGCCCATGCCACCCATGCCACCGATTCCGCCCGTGCCGACGGCAACCTCGATGGAGGGAGGCAGGGCCAGGTCGGCCGACTTGGCCACACCGACGGCCCAGCCGCCGGGGCCACCACCACCACCGGCACCGCCGCCGCCCGAGCCGCCTGCGCCACCCGCGGCGAACCAGGAGGCGTTCTTGCCGTTTGCAGTCCAGGTCTCTGCGTCCAGGAAGGGGGTGGTGAAGGAGATGGGAGACTTGTTCTGCGGGCCGCCCTGCTGGCCCATGCCGCCGCCGCCCGCCATGCCGCCCATGCCGGCCGAGGTGATCTCGATCG
>CAIWGR010000210.1 GCA_903912275.1 uncultured delta proteobacterium | reverse complement strand
CGCCCGCCTGCCGACCCACCGTCTGCGGCGACGGCGTCGTCGACCCAGGCGAGGGCTGCGACGACGGCAACACCGTCGACACCGATGACTGCACCAACAGCTGCCAGAGCCCCCGATGCGGTGATGGCGTGGTCAGCTCCACCTTCGGCAGCGAGACCTTCTCCGGCCCCACCGTAACGGGCCCCACGGGCGCGACCGGCCACATCTGCGACGACGGGAGCAACTGCTTCAGCGGAACCTGTGATGTCTCCACCGATGGCTCTGCCCCCGAGCATGGCATCTGCCAGTCGCTCGGCTACTCCCGCGCCGTCTCCGTGACCTGGGGCGGTGGTCCCGGCGATGCCGACTCCGCGATGCCCCACGCCTACAACTGGGAATGCCTCGACTATGTCTGCACCGCAGGTCTCGACACCTTCGACACCGACAACTGCGGTTCCACCGAGATGCTCAACAGCATCACCTGCGAGGGCGGCATCCAGGAGGCGTGCGACCTTGCCGGCGCCAACAGCAGCGCCCCCGACGCCACCTGCCGCCCCGACTGCACCGCACAGCGCTGCGGCGATGGCGTCACAGACACCGGCGAAGCCTGTGACGACGGCAACACCGACGAGTTCGACACCTGTACCTCCTCCTGTGAGAACATCATCTGCGGCGACGGCGTCATCAACGGCAGCGAGCTTTGTGATGACGGCCTGCTCAACAGCGACCTGCCCGACGCCATCTGCCGCACCGATTGCACCGTCCAGCGCTGCGGCGACGCCATCGTCGACACCTCCGAGCAGTGCGACGACGGCAACACCGTCAACACCGACGAATGCACCAACGCCTGCACCACCCCCGTCTGCGGCGACGCCATCGTTCAGGCCGGCGAAGAGTGCGACGACGGCAACCTCGAAGACACCGACTCTTGCCGCGTGGGCTGCATCGCCGCCCGTTGCGGCGATGGCATCACCAACGCTGCGAGCGGCACGGTCGTCGGCCCCGTCGTGACCGACCTCACCGGCACCACCGGCCATGTCTGCGACGACGGCGGCTCCTGCTTCGGCCCCTGCACCATCGATGTCTCGACCGATGGCTTCGCCCCCGAGCACGGCATCTGCCAGTCGCTCGGCTTCGCCCGTGCCCTCTCCGTCTCCTGGGGCGATGGCCCCGGCGAGGCAGATGCCGCGATGCCCCACGCCTTCAACTGGACCTGCACCGACTTCGTCTGCACGGTCTCCGACTTCCCCGGCACCACCGACAACTGCAGCGTGAGCGAAATGCTCAACTCCATCACCTGCGTTGGCACCGAGACCTGTGACCTCGGCGACGCCAACAGCGACGCCCCCGATGCCCTCTGCCGCTCCAACTGCCAGCCGGCCCGCTGCGGCGACGGCATCCTCGACACCGGCGAGTTCTGCGACGACGGCAACACCGACGACAACGACGGCTGCACCAGCGTCTGCCAGCTCCCCTACTGCGGCGATGGCGTCGTCAGCATCGGAGAGGACTGCGACGACGGCAACACCGACGACTCCGACCTCTGCCTCACCAGCTGCATCGCCGCCAGCTGCGGAGACACCATCATCAACAACGGTCGCACCACCCGCACCTTCTCCGCGCCGCGTGTTACCAACCCCTTCGGCGTGACCGGCCCGGTCTGCCAGGTCGGCGCCACCTGCCCCGACGGCGGCTGCGATCTCGTCGACCTTCCCTTCGCACCCGAGCACGGCATCTGTGAGGCCCTCGGCTACGAGCGCGCAGACTCCGTCGTCTGGGGCGGCTCCACGGGCGCTGCCGTCGCCACCACCCCCCACGCCGGCAACTGGGGCTGTGACAACTACGACTGCGCGCCCGGCGCCGACGTCGAGGCCACCGACCTCTGCGGCGACACCCAGATGCTCGACACCATCGTCTGCTCCAAGGCGGTCGAGCAGTGCGACCTCGGCGGCGAGAACTCCCTCACCCCCGACGCAACCTGCCGCCCCGACTGCCTCATCCGACGCTGCGGCGACGGCGTGCT